>NZ_WEKT01000038.1:0-48451 GCF_009874545.1 Vibrio eleionomae
TGATGATGTCAGTGAAGTCTATTTTTCCTTCATGAAAATAGGATTATTGGATGAAAGACAGAAGAGAATTGTTCGACTAAGCTAGGGACAGGTGTAAACCATGTCCCCGGTTTAAAACGTAAACGATGTCCACTTTGTACAGGGGTTANTTCAGCGATCTCTCAGAAAAATATATCTCTAAATCATCTAGTTAAAAAACACACTTCAATATCACGATTTCCTAAGCCACGGACTCGCTGTAAGCCCCCTCCCCAACCCTCCCCAAAGGGAGGGAGCTAGTGCATTACTTACTTTAACAGCAACGAATACCGTTACATCAACGATTAGCAAACACAAAAAAGCCCCGCTAATTAGCGGGGCCTACTTTGTATCTTACTTAATGAATATTGGGATTAACCAAGATTCTTACGTGCGTTTTGGAACATACGCATCCAAGCGCCGTTTTCGCCCCAGTTATCTGGGTGCCATGAGTTCGCGACAGTACGGAATACACGTTCTGGGTGCGGCATCATGATAGTTACACGGCCATCTTCAGTCGTTAGACCTGTGATAGCGTTTGGTGAACCGTTCGGGTTGTTTGGATATTGTTGCGTTGCGTTACCGAAGTTATCCACGTAACGAACCGCTACTGTACCTGATTGTTCAATCGCAGTTAGGTGCGCATCATCGCGAACTTCTACACGACCTTCACCGTGAGAAACTGCGATAGGTAGTCGAGAACCTGCCATGCCATCGAAGAAGACGGAATCAGATTTCTGTACTTCAACAAGTGCGAAGCGAGCTTCAAAACGCTCTGATTCGTTGCGAACGAAACGAGGCCATAGGTCAGCACCTGGGATAAGATCTTTCAGGTTTGACAGCATTTGACAGCCGTTACATACACCTAGAGAGAAGGTATCTTCACGGTGGAAGAAGTTTTGGAACTGTTCACGCGCTTGTGCGTTAAACAGAACAGACTTCGCCCAACCTTCACCAGCACCTAGTACGTCACCGTAAGAGAAGCCGCCACAAGCCACAAGACCGTTGTACTCATTAAGTACTGCTTTACCAGTCAGGATGTCGCTCATGTGAACGTCAACGGCATCAAAGCCAGCACGGTCAAATGCTGCTGCCATTTCAACGTGAGAGTTCACGCCTTGCTCACGCAAGATAGCCATGCGAGGTTTCGCACCAGTTGCAATGTAAGGTGCTGCAATATCTTCGTTCACATCAAAGCTTAGTGACACGTTCAGACCTGGGTCTGTGTTGTCTTTCTTCGCTGCGAATTCTTGGTCAGCACACGCTGGGTTATCACGTAGTGCTTGCATTTTGTGCGTCGTTTCTGCCCAGATAGTACGCAGTTCAGTGCGTGAACGGTCAATCACAACGTCGTTGCCAGATTTGATAACGAATGCGTCAGTTGCTTCTACTTGGCCAATCACGTGTGAACACGCTTCTAGACCAAATTGCGCTAGAGTTGCCAATACATCGTCAAGCTCAGTGTTCGCCACTTGAACAACCGCACCCAATTCTTCGTTGAATAGTGCAGCCAGTGCATCATCACCCAATTTCGCGATATCCGCTTGGATACCACAGTGACCTGCGAACGCCATTTCAGCTAGAGTCACAAACAAGCCACCGTCGCCTTTATCGTGGTAAGCGATCAGTTTGTCGTTACGAACCAAGGTTTGGATAGCGTTGAAGAAGCCTTTTAGCTGTTCTGCGCTGTCTACGTCTGCTGGTTTGTCGCCAAGTTGTTTGTAAACTTGAGCAAGAGCCGTTGCACCTAGGCGGTTTTTACCGTTACCTAGGTCGATAGCGATTAGGCTGGTTTCACCTTTGTCAGTGCGAAGTTGTGGAGTCACTGTCTTACGCACGTCTTCAACGCGAGCAAATGCTGTGATCACAAGAGATAGCGGAGAGGTTACTTCTTTCTGTTCGCCGTTCTCTTCCCACTTAGTCTTCATTGACATTGAGTCTTTACCAACAGGAATCGTTAGACCCAGTGCAGGACATAGCTCTTCACCTACTGCTTTCACTGCTTCGTACAAACCAGCATCTTCACCAGGGTGACCTGCTGGAGACATCCAGTTTGCAGAAAGCTTAATGCGTTTTAGATCGCCGATGTCAGTCGCTGCCATGTTGGTTAGCGACTCTGCTACTGCTAGACGAGCAGAAGCGCCGAAGTCTAGAAGAGCAACTGGAGTGCGCTCACCCATTGACATCGCTTCACCGTGGTAAGTGTCGTAACTTGCTGCAGTTACCGCACAGTTCGCCACTGGCACCTGCCAAGGACCGACCATTTGGTCACGAGCAACCAAGCCCGTTACGCTGCGGTCACCGATGGTGATAAGGAAGGTTTTCTCAGCAACAGCTGGAAGACGCAGTACGCGGTCAACCGCTTCGTTGATTTCGATACCAGAACGGTCAACTGCCGTACCAGTCACTTTCGCCGTCGTTGCTTCACGAGACATTTTTGGCGGCTTGCCAAGTAGAATGTCCATTGGCATGTCAATTGGCGTATTGTCGAAGTGTGAGTCTTCTAGAGTTAGATGACGCTCTTCTGTTGCCGTACCAACCACTGCGTATGGTGCGCGTTCACGTTTACAAATCGCATCGAAACGCTCCATGTTTTCTGGCGCAACAGCCAAAACATAACGTTCTTGAGATTCGTTACACCAAATTTCTAGAGGGCTCATTCCCGGTTCGTCGTTTGGTACGTCACGTAGTTGGAATTTACCACCACGGCCGCCATCATCGACAAGCTCTGGCAATGCGTTAGAGATACCGCCTGCGCCCACATCGTGGATAAACGCGATAGGGTTCGCTTCACCCATCTGCCAACAACGGTCGATCACTTCCTGACAACGACGTTCCATTTCTGGGTTTTCACGTTGAACAGAAGCAAAATCCAAATCTTCAGCTGATTGGCCAGACGCCATTGAAGACGCAGCACCACCGCCAAGACCGATGTTCATTGCAGGTCCACCCAGTACGATTAGGCTCGCACCAACTGGGATCTCTTTTTTCTGTACGTGTTCATCACGGATGTTACCCATACCACCAGCAATCATGATTGGCTTGTGGTAACCACGGATTTCGTCACCAGCGTGAGAGGTGACTTTTTCTTCGTAAGTACGGAAGTAACCAAGTAAGTTTGGACGACCAAATTCGTTGTTAAATGCCGCGCCGCCAAGAGGGCCTTCTAGCATGATGTCTAGCGCATTAACGATACGACCTGGTTTACCAAAATCGGTTTCCCAAGGTTGAACAAATTCAGGAATACGTAGGTTAGATACCGAGAAACCAACCAGACCAGCTTTCGGTTTACCACCGATACCCGTTGCGCCTTCATCACGGATTTCGCCGCCTGAACCTGTCGATGCGCCCGGCCATGGAGAGATAGCCGTTGGGTGGTTGTGCGTTTCCACTTTCATCAAGATGTGTGCATCTTCATGATGGTAACCGTATTCGTTGCTGTCTGGGTTCGGGAAGAAACGACCCACTTTAGAACCTTCCATTACTGCCGCGTTATCTTTGTATGCAGATAGCACGTAATCTGGGTGAGTTTCCATGGTGTTCTTGATCATTTTGAACAGCGACTTATCTTGCTTCACGCCATCGATAGTCCAATCTGCATTAAAGATCTTGTGACGACAGTGCTCTGAGTTTGCTTGAGCAAACATCATCAGTTCGATGTCGTTCGGGTTACGACCAAGCTTAGTGAAGTTCTCAACTAGGTAGTCAATTTCGTCTTCTGCAAGAGCAAGACCAAGGGAAACGTTTGCTTCTTCAAGCGCAACACGACCGCCATTTAAAATATCAACTGGAGTCAATGGTGCTGGTTCTGCGTGGCTAAATAAAGCTTCTGCGGCTTCAAGTTCAGTAAACACCACTTCCATCATACGATCGTGGATAAGCGCTTTAACCGCTTGAACTTGTTCGTCAGTCAGAGGTTGCTCTGATTGAATATAGTAAGCCGTACCGCGTTCTAAACGTAATACAGCATCTAGACCACAGTTGTGTGCAATATCTGTTGATTTAGAAGACCAAGGAGAAATAGTGCCTGGACGAGGAGTCACAAGAAGTAGCTGACCTTGAGACTCGTGTTCTTGAATTGTTGGGCCGTAAGTTAACAGCTTTTCAAGCTTTTCAATTTCCTGACTGTTCAGTTCAGTGCTAAGGTCAGCAAAGTGCATAAACTCAGCATAGATGTCTGTCACAGGTAGGTTTTGTTCACGGCAAGTCTCAAGCAATTTTTGAACTCGAAACTCTGAAAGAGCTGGGGAACCACGCAAAATTCTCATGTGCTTAGGTCTCTATTAACTAGTGAATGAGATAGAAATTGGAATAAATTTAATCTAAACAGTAAGTTAAAGTTTAAAAACTAAACATATACCAATTTCATCTCTGCTATGCGTGCGCATTATAGAGGATTTTTTTTTGTGACGTAACACCAAAAGCAACCGTTTGCGTCATTTTTTTTATGAATTTTGAAATTTGCCCGTTTTGACGACAAATCGTACACCCTTTCACCAATCCACAAAGAATGCACAAAAATAGGAGGGGTCTCTATCCCTTTAAGTCATTAAAAAAACTGACTAATTAGAGGTATTTTAAATCGGTGGTGCGTGATCTTACATCATATTTAACGCGACAATATGACAAAAACTCTGCGTTAATGGGTATACTTACCGAACACAACATACATGGCGTACTGGTGTGTCAGAACTTTGCCAAAAGAGCCGCCTTTGATATAAAGGCCACAATAGCAGTAAAGAGATACCGAATTAATGACAAAGCTTTCTTCCGATACACTGAGCCGCACCCTGCTTCTCATTTTCATCACCCTTTTGTTAGCAGGTTGCCAGATCGACTCAGATCCGAAAAGCGAACTCGACCAAATTCGTGAGCGTGGCGTTTTACGAGTGGGAACACTTAACAACCAACTCTCCTACTATATTGGTACAGATGGTCCAGCCGGGTTAGATTACGAGCTTACCCGTGAATTCGCACGTGAATTAGGTGTGAAATTAGAAATAAAACCAGCCTATCGCCTTTCTAGTTTGTTCCCCGCATTAAAAAACGGCGAAATCGACATCATCGCGGCGGGATTAAGCCAATCGCCCGAGCGCGTTAACGAATTTCGAGCAGGCCCAGCTTACTACTATGTGTCGCAACAATTGGTGTATCAAAAAAATCAGTGGCGACCACGAACGATTGAGCAATTGATCGATCACCAAGACGAATTAGACAAAGAAACCGATGGTAAGCCAATTTTAAGTGTCGTTGAGGATTCTCATTTTGAGAGCACCTTATCGATGCTCAAACACACCTATCCCAATTTTCGCTTTAATGTCGATAAGAACTCAGACATTAATGATCTTCTTAAGCAAGTCTCCCAAGGTGACCTAATGTTCACCATGGCCGACTCGGTACAGGTCTCTCTCGCGCAACGTGTTTATCCCGATCTGGCCGTTGCCTTTGAAATGACAGAAGACCAACCTATCTCTTGGTTTATGCGTAAATCTGATGACGAAAGCCTTTACGCATTGATGATCGAGTTTTTCGGCAACTTAAAACAGTCAGGTTATCTTGCCTCTTTAGAAGAAAAATATATTGGCCATATCGGCACGTTCGATTACGTGGATACGCGAGCATTTATTCGCGCTTTAGATACACGCCTGCTGAAGTGGGCTCCACTATTTCAAAAATATTCCGGAGAATTTGATTGGCGCTTAATCGCGGCAGTCGCCTACCAAGAATCACATTGGAACCCTCGAGCAAAATCACCAACAGGCGTACGCGGTATGATGATGCTAACCCTACCAACTGCACGCAGCGTGGGTGTTGTTAATCGCTTAAATCCAGAACAATCGGTGCGTGGTGGCGTATCCTATTTGCATCGGATGGTCAGTCGAATCCCAGATACGATTCCTGAACACGAAAAAATTTGGTTTGCGCTAGCTTCATACAATGTCGGTTACGGCCATATGATGGATGCTCGCCGCCTCACCAAACTACAAGGTGGCGATCCTAACTCATGGACAGACGTAAAAGACCGCTTACCTCAATTGCGCCAAAAACGCTATTTCCGTGAGACACAATACGGTTACGCACGGGGTGATGAAGCACTTGTCTATGTGGAGAATATTCGCCGTTATTACCAAAGTATTATTGGTCATTTGGAACAGAAACAGATTCTTCCGACCGATGCGAGCACTGATGATTTAACGGTCATTTCTGTTGCCCCGATTACTGATGATAAAACAGTGCTAGGTGACGACCAAACGGATCAAAATGATACTCAACAAGATGAAGATGTGACCACATCCGAAAAAGCCCAATAAAAACCAGAGTTGTCACATAATTATCACTTGATCTTTAGCAATAAAAGCCATACAAAGGTATTGAGCTCGCAAGAAATTGCCCCCATATAGGACATAGCTTGCGAGCCTTTTTGTATCGATATCTATAACTTTGATACATATTCATTATTAACAGATAGCAATATAAACAGATAATAATAAGCCAGTTCAGAATCTCTTCTTTTTGAACATTTCGGAAGCACGACAGATTACGCGCCTCAAGATGGAATACCATTATTTGAGCAACGACGTAGTGCGTGTAAGGAATGAACAAATCTGACTTAGTATTCATCACTGATAATACGGCAAACATCAGCCCACACGAGATGTAACGCGTGGGTGTCATACCAGAAAAGAACGGTAACCGTATCACTGATAAATCTGTCTTAGGGAGTATCGCAAGTAAAAGTGCAAAAAGGCGCGTTCAACCCTAAAGGATAGATAAACAACGGTTGGTACACCGATGAATGTTGTACAGAAAGACACTAGGCCAGTGGGAGGTCTGAAACGATAGAGTTTTATATCTGTGCTTAAACATAGGAGGTTGTTATATGCTTAAACGTAGACAACAATCAAAACTCTTTAAAAAAGCCGTATCAGCCAATCGTCGTCGTCGCATGTTAGCGAACAATAAGAAAAAAGTGATTGCTCGTCATAGAGCGTTCGTACAATTTGTCTGCTGATACTTATAGACCCGCAAACATCTACCTTTGAGTAGATGTTTGCTCACTACCCTTCTTTTTCATTACCTTGTTTATTTTCCTGTTCTACTAAACGCAATTTCTCTGCCTGTCTTTTCGCTTTAATCTCTTTACGACGACGTTTAAAGAACTGTTGTAATTGTGCTCGACACTCTTCTTCTAATAACCCAGACTCAATAGTGGCGTAATGGTAAGAGGCTTGACTATCAAATAGGTTAAGCACCGTTCCAGCTGCACCCGCTTTTAGATCAGGCGCGCCATACACAATACGTTTAACCCGGCTATGCAACAGAGCCCCTGCACACATCGGGCAAGGCTCAAGCGTGACATAGAGCGTCGTATCCAGTAGACGGTAATTTTGCAAAGCTTGTCCCGCAGCGCGAATGACCTGAATTTCTGCATGTCCAGACGCATCATGACTGCCTACAGACTGGTTTCGTCCTTCAGCAATAATGTCACCATCTTTGACCAACACAGCTCCTACCGGCACTTCTCCCTCTAGTTCCGCTTGATGAGCTAGCTCCATGGCTCGGCGCATAAAAGCGACATCGTGTTCTGAAAATGGGCTAACATCTTGTGTCATAGTGGTCTCTCTTCATTTGGGAGCGCGATTATACCGATTCCCCAACATTTTAACCAAACCGTTTTCATTCTGGTTTCTTGCGCTCAGGCATCGGTTAAATGCTCAGCTAAATAATCGAGCATTAAGCGAATCTTAGGAGATAATAACCGATTCTCGGGATATAACGCCCACACTCCTTCCCGGTCATCTTTTAAATTACTGAGCACCTCTTGTAAACGCCCACTTTGTAAGTAATCACTTACATAATAATCGGGCAATTGGGCTAACCCCATGCCTTTGAGTGTGGCATCAAGCAACACGTAGCCGCTATTACAGTTGACTCGCCCACTGACTTTCAGATTTCGTGGATAACCATTCACCTTAAACCGCCAATGATCGTAAGTGCCCACTAAGCACTGATGATAATTCAGCTCAGATAAAGTATGAGGAGTACCGCTGTGCGCTAAATATTCTGGAGTAGCACAGACATATAACTGGCGATTACATAACTTACGTGCAATAAAGCTAGAATCCTCGAGTTGACCAAGGCGTATTGCCACATCAACTCCCTGCTCAATTAAATCGAGCTTTTTATTGGTGAGAATCAGTTCAAGTTGTAACTCGGGATAACTCAAAAGAAAGTCATGCAAAATTGGGGCGACTTTACGTTCACCATAGGTGACCGGAGCGGTCACTTTAATTTTTCCTTTCGGCGTTGCTTGCATTTGCGTGACTGCAAATTCTGCTTGAGCCAATCCTTCAACCAATGAGCGACACTGCAAATAATATAACTGCCCAGCTTCACTCAAAGAGACTTTGCGGGTTGTTCTTTGCAACAACTTAACCCCCAACCGTTGCTCTAATGCATTCACACGCCGACTAACATTCGCCACAGACGTCGATAATCGATTTGCTGCCTGAGTAAAACTCCCAGTATCAGCCACAGTGACAAACTCATTTACCCCTTCCCAACTTGCCATAATTCCATTCATTATTACTAATATGTAAAAGTTATTCTCATTTTGCCCTAATTATCATTCAAATTGGAATAACTATACTGATATTTATCCAAAGTAAGATGCATTCGTCGCATCACGTCACATTATATCAATGAGGGATTACACCATGTCTGAGGATAAATTCATTAAATCACGTGCGGCCGTCGCTTGGGGGCCAAACCAGCCACTCAAAATTGAAGAAGTCGACGTAATGCTGCCGCGCAAAGGCGAAGTATTAGTAAAAATCATTGCTACCGGCGTATGCCACACGGATGCATTTACTTTATCTGGTGATGATCCTGAAGGCGTATTCCCAGCGATCCTTGGTCATGAAGGTGGCGGTATTGTTGAAATGGTCGGTGAAGGCGTGACTAGCGTCGAAGTAGGCGATCACGTAATCCCACTTTACACCGCAGAATGTGGTGAATGTAAATTCTGTAAATCAGGCAAAACCAACCTTTGCTCTGCAGTACGCGAAACTCAAGGTAAAGGCCTAATGCCAGATGGAACAACTCGTTTTTATAAAGATGGTGAGCCTATTTTCCACTATATGGGCTGTTCAACATTTTCTGAATACACCGTTCTACCTGAAATTTCACTCGCTAAAGTAAACAAAGCTGCACCACTTGAAGAAGTGTGCCTGCTTGGCTGTGGTGTAACAACCGGTATGGGGGCGGTGCTAAACACTGCAAAAGTTCAAAAAGGCGATACCGTCGCTATCTTCGGTCTTGGCGGTATCGGTCTTTCTGCCATCATCGGTGCAAAAATGGCTGGCGCAAGCCGCATCATCGGTATCGATATCAACGAAAGCAAATTTGAACTAGCGAAAAAGCTAGGCGCAACCGACTGCATCAACTCTAAAAACTACGATAAACCAATCCAAGAGGTAATCGTTGAAATGACTGACGGGGGTGTAGATTTCTCCTTCGAATGTATCGGTAACGTTAACGTGATGCGTTCTGCTCTTGAGTGCTGTCACAAAGGCTGGGGTGAATCCGTTGTCATTGGTGTCGCTGGCGCAGGCCAAGAGATCTCAACTCGCCCATTCCAATTGGTAACGGGTCGGGTATGGCGCGGTAGTGCATTTGGTGGTGTGAAAGGTCGTTCACAACTACCAGGAATTGTAGACCAATACCTAAACGGTGAATTTGGTCTGCAAGAATTCATCACTCACACCATGAGCCTTGATGAAATTAACGATGCCTTTGACCTAATGCACAAAGGCGAAAGTATTCGCTCAGTGATCCACTTAGTAGAACAGCAATAAAGCTTAAGCCATACCGTCAATGCGGTATGGCTAATTTGCTTACCGCTCAACTTCAGCAACGAATAGGATTGGATTATGGATTTAACCAATTTAAGCCAAGCGAAAGTGTTTGGCGGCTGGCACAAACAATATCAACACCATTCAGCTGTGCTCAACTGTGACATGCGCTTTGCCGTATTTCTTCCTCTTAAAGCCACATCTTCATCCCCTGTTCCCGTTTTATATTGGTTATCAGGCTTAACCTGTACTGATGAAAACTTTATGCAAAAGGCCGCGGCATTCCATAAAGCGGCAGAACTTGGTATCGCCATCGTGGTACCGGATACTAGCCCGCGCGGTGAAGGTGTACCCGATGATCCCGAAGGCAGTTACGACTTTGGTTTAGGCGCAGGTTTCTATCTTAATGCCACTCAAGAACCATGGAAGAAAAACTACCAAATGTATTCTTATGTGGTGGACGAGTTACCTAAGCTTATCGAAGCCAATTTCCCAATTACCGACAAACGTGCCATTGCTGGCCACAGCATGGGCGGACATGGGGCATTAACTATCGGCATACGTAATCCAGAACGTTATGTGTCCATTTCAGCATTCAGTCCAATTTGTCATCCAACAACGGTTCCTTGGGGTGAAAAGGCATTTCGTCACTATCTAGGAGAAGATAAATCAACGTGGCAACAATACGATGCCGTTGAATTACTCAAACACGCTTCGACTAAACTGCCTATTTTGGTAGACCAAGGTGATGCTGATGGCTTTTTAGAAGAACAGCTAAAACCACAAACATTAGTTGACGTTGCCCAAAAGCAACAAGTACCGCTGACGCTGCGGATGCAGCCAGGGTATGACCATAGCTATTTCTTTATTCAAACTTTTATTGGCGAGCACTTAGAATTTCACGCAGCTCGTTTGCTCGCTGAAGATTAACCATCTTGAGATAAAGTAGGACGATATATCGGCAAAACACCTCGTTGATATATCGTTTTTATTTCTATTGATTGTTCGCCAAACTGTTTATCGTTCCAACTTACCTTCAACTCGACTAATTTAAGATGAGCGTTCATCAAAGAGCTGACTCGCCAATGCATCGTGTAAGCATCCACGACTGAATGGCCCGAATGTAACCGTTCATCAAACCATGTTTCTGAATAACTTTGCCGTTGCCACTCAGACAACTGTTCGTGAGCGACTTGGTACGCATGCTGCTTAACCAGAGCCGCATCCTGATGTTGTAGCAAATAAAGGTGACTCTTCATTAAGCCCAGTACACTGAGTGAAATGAGCAACATCGTCACTAATACTTCGATTAATCCTATTCCCTGATGGCGTTTAATATTCATAAAAGCCACCTTGGATTTGATACGCGATATCATTATGCCAATGTATCTGCTGCTCAACACGATAGTGTCCAACCAGGCTTTCAAGTTGGCTATCTTGCCAATGTAACGCCCCCTCTAGACCATATGATTGGCACACATCCAAATTGAAGTGTCTCCCCTGCTGCTTCAAGCCCTCTTTAGCACAGTTGACCATTCCTAAAGCCTGCCAGCGAGAATTCATCAATTGACCATAATTTTTAGCCTGCTTTAAGTGAAACAATTGCGTTTGGTAAGCCGTTGCAGTCAGAGCAAGTAATGCCATTAAAAGCAGGATCACCACCAAAAGTAATGCCGCGCCACTCTGTTTCGATAAATATCCGGTCCTTGCTACCACGACCTTACCCCTTCTGGCGTAACAAAATATCCGTTCGTCCCCCATTGACTCCAATGGTTTGAAAACGCTATGTCAGGGTGTGACGTCAATGCTGCTCGGTAATTAACTGTTATCCATTGACGAATCTCCATGCCTTGAGAAATAGCCTGACTATCGACGACAAAATCTTTTAATTTTATGTAGCTACCGTCGAATATTTGGTAACAAGGAGCGATGCGGGTAGATTGAACGACTTCGCTGAAACTCAATAAAATGGCAGATTCCCTTTCACAAACGAGCAAGTTCTGATTTTCGGGATCATAACGATAAACAACATGAAAATAGGCAGCGGTGGTTACTTCATCAGGTTGAAAGTAGACCACACCAAAAGAGCGATGATCATTGCTGACCGCTACAACATGTGTGACATCTGTAAACGTGGCAGCTTTCCCCTCCTGCGAATTGTAACCCGCTCTATGCAGATCAATCGTTAAAGAGTGCAATGATTGCTCAACATGCTGTTGCAATACGAGAGGTTGTTGAAGAGTCAGTAACGAATGATGAGTTTGAAGAAAATAAGCGGATAAACTGGTTAACGCGAGTGAAGAAAGGGCAAGAGCCACCAAAATTTCCAATAATGAAAAGCCTTGAGATTTAGCAACTAGGATAACCATATACGGATTCCTCTTTACCACAGATTCGTAATCGGCCACCACCGTAAGAAGTAATAAGTTTCAATGCCTTATTTGAACTGATGAAAAACTCAAAGTGGCCATTACTTAACTTTCCTCTTTGACCAAATAGTAATAGCTGCGCCTCAGCATATCGGGCATTAAGCGCCACATGAGGATACCTTGCACCATCTAAAATCAGTAATGGCTTACTGTTGAGGTTAGGGTTTTGCTCCGTTAATTCCAGCAGCCATGCAGAGGTTCCATTAGTTCGAATTATCGAAATAGTGAGCGTTTGCCGTTGCTTTATCGACATGGCTTTTGCCGTATTAACAAATGCAGCTAGATCATGGGCTGCGGACGTCATTCTCGTCTGTTGTAATAGATACCCCGAGCCCAGCCCACCAAGTAGCATTAATAAACTCACCACACATAGGCCAATCAATAATTCCAATAAAGTAAACCCGCGACGCATTTCTCAGAAATCCTCACCACAACTAAAACGCAATCCACTAAAGTATCAGCCTATCAATAATGGTCTGGTTTAACGGCAGGTAAGAAAAAGGGCTGGAGATGATTCGTAAAAATGGCTGTAACGACGTATCCAATCAATCTCAGGGCATGACGCTGATCGAATTGTTGATTGTTGTGATCATTATCGGTGTATTAACCTCGGTGGCTTATCCAAGCTATAGCCAATATGTAAAGAAAAGCTACCGGCAACAAGCCATAAACGATATGGCAAGAATTCAGCTGTATATCGAGCAAAATAGGGAAAATCCAGATGCGATTATGGACAGCGGAATCTGCAACCAATTCTGCCGCACATCACCAGAACGCTATCGTATTGAAATAACAATATCGCCTGATGACTACCTTATTTCTGCCATTCCTCAGGCGAGTAGCGGCCAACGTAGAGATCGTTGTAATGGGGACACGTATACTAGGTTAAGCCTTGCCGAATCTGGCGAGATTCACCCAGAAAAATGCTGGCAATAGGCAGAAAAATCACCAAGATCAAAAAAGACCAGAGCGTTGCCGCAACTGGTCTTTTAGTATCGGATGGATACGATATCGATATTTAGCTCGTTAGGTCATCGAAGAATTTCTTCACACCTTTGAAGAAACCTTCCGACTTGGGTTTGTGCTTATTGCCGTCCTCCCCCAAGCAAGAATCCTCCAATTCACGAAGCAATTCTTTCTGGCGAGCACTTAGCTTCACTGGGGTTTCCACTACCAGCTTCACAATCAAGTCACCTTGAGCTCCACCACGAACACTCTTAACCCCTTTACCACGCATACGGAACATACGGCCAGTTTGCGTTTCTTCAGGCACTTTCAAGTTAACGCGACCATCAAGAGTAGGTACTTCCACTTCACCACCTAATGCCGCCATACCAAAGCTAATTGGCACTTCACAATGTAGGTTGTTACCGTCACGTTCAAAAATCGCATGTTCTTTTACATGAACTTGAACATACAGGTCACCGGCTGGTGCGCCGTGTTCTCCAGCTTCACCTTCGCCTGATAAACGAATACGGTCGCCAGTGTCCACACCTGCTGGAATTTTAACGTTAAGTGTTTTCGTTTTTTGTACGCGACCTTCACCATGACAAGCATCACAAGGGTCTTTAATGATACTGCCTTTACCATGACAAGTTGGACAGGTTTGCTGCACAGTAAAGAAGCCTTGGCGCATCTGCACTTGACCATGACCATGACAAGTTGGACACGTTTGCGGTTGAGAGCCTTTTTTAGCGCCCGAGCCATGACACACTTCACACTCAACGAGCGTAGGAACTTCGATCTCTTTTGTGCAACCACGTACAGCTTCTTCGAGAGTGAGTTCCATATTGTAACGAAGATCTGCGCCACGTTGAGCACGGAAACCACCGCCGCCACCGCGACGACCACCGCCAAAAATATCACCAAATACATCGCCAAAGATGTCGCCAAAGTCCGCGCCACCGCCACCGAAGCCGCCGCCAAAGCCACCAGCACCACCACCGCCTTGTTCAAAGGCTGCATGGCCGTATTGGTCATACGCTGCTTTTTTCTGTGGATCGGTCAGAATTTCATACGCTTCTTTTACTTCTTTAAACTTATCCGCAGCACTTTCATCACCCGGATTACGGTCTGGGTGGTACTTCATCGCTAGACGTTTGTACGCCTTTTTAAGATCGCGCTCTGAGGCATCACGGCTAACGCCTAATACTTCGTAAAAATCACGTTTCGACATATTCTTAGTCACCAATTATTACTGCAAACGGGCTGAGCCGCTCGGTGTTTGTATTGATATAGATAAAGCATCTTGTCGGTCAATCCGACATACTTTTGCTCACATTTGCCTTATCTATAGCCACACTATGTGGACAAACATACGGGCGTAAGAGTTACCTCAAACGCCCGCATCAAACTTCATCACTCTTCATAAATCATAAAGAGTTATCGAAGTAGAAGCCTGTTTTAGAGGGTAAGTCCAGTCATAAAATCATGAACTTACCTAAACAAGCGCCTCGTTACTAACGATTATTTTTTATCGTCGTTAACTTCTTCGAATTCAGCATCAACAACGTCGTCATCAGAAGATGCAGATTGTTGTTCGCCTGCTTCAGCGCCTTGCTCTGCTTGAGCTTTTTGCTGAGCGATTTCCATTAATTTTTGAGATGCAGTCATCAGCGCTTGAACTTTCGCATCGATTTCAGCTTTGTCTGAACCGTTACGAGCTGTTTCAAGTTCTTTTACAGCTGCTTCAATTTTTTCTTTGTCTTCTGCTGGTAGAGCATCGCCTGCTTCAGCAACTTGTTTGTTTGTTGCGTGAATCATTTGGTCAGCTTGGTTACGTGCAGTCGCTAACTCTTCGAATTTTTTATCTTCTTCTTTGTTAGCTTCTGCTTCTTGAACCATTTTTTCGATGTCTTCATCACTTAGGCCACCGGAAGCTTGGATAGTGATGTTTTGTTCTTTACCAGTTTGTTTGTCTTTTGCAGACACGTGCAAGATACCATCCGCATCAAGGTCGAAAGTCACTTCGATTTGAGGCATACCACGTGGTGCAGGGTTAATGCCTTCTAGGTTGAACTGACCAAGAGACTTGTTGTAAGTCGCCTGCTTACGTTCACCTTGCAGTACGTGGATAGTCACTGCGCTTTGGTTGTCTTCTGCAGTTGAGAACACTTGGTGCGCTTTTGTTGGGATAGTTGTGTTTTTCTCAATCAGTTTAGTCATCACACCGCCCATGGTTTCGATACCAAGAGACAGAGGAGTTACGTCAAGAAGAAGAACGTCTTTTACGTCACCAGCAAGTACACCACCTTGAACTGCAGCACCCATTGCTACTGCTTCATCAGGGTTCACATCACGGCGAGCTTCTTTACCGAAGAATTCAGCAACCGCTTTACCAACCATAGGCATACGTGTTTGACCGCCAACCAAGATTACGTCAGTCACGTCACCTACAGATAGCTCTGCATCTGCTAGAGCTACTTTCATAGGCTCTAGAGAACGTTGTACTAGGTCTTCAACAAGAGACTCAAGTTTTGCACGAGTCACTTTGATATTCATGTGTTTTGGACCTGTTGCATCAGCAGTGATGTAAGGTAGGTTTACATCAGTTTGTTGTGCTGAAGACAGTTCAATTTTCGCTTTTTCTGCAGCTTCTTTAAGACGTTGCATTGCAAGCGGATCGTGTTTAAGTTCGATACCTTGCTCAGCTTTGAACTGCTCGGCCAAGTAGTTGATCAAGCGAGTATCAAAGTCTTCACCACCTAAGTGAGTGTCACCGTTGGTTGAAAGAACTTCGAATGTTTTCTCGCCATCTACTTCATCGATTTCGATGATTGAGATATCGAATGTACCACCACCAAGGTCGTATACAGCGATAGTGCGGTCACCGCCTTTTTGGTCAAGACCATAAGCAAGAGCAGCTGCTGTAGGTTCGTTGATGATACGTTTAACTTCTAGACCAGCGATACGGCCAGCATCTTTTGTTGCTTGACGTTGAGCATCGTTAAAGTAAGCAGGTACAGTGATTACTGCGCCAGTCACTTCTTCACCTAGGAAATCTTCTGCAGTTTTCTTCATTTTTTTCAAAACTTCTGCAGAAACTTGAGGTGCAGCCATTTTTTCACCGCGAGCTTCAACCCATGCATCGCCATTGTCAGCTTTAACAATTTTGTAAGGCATGATTTCGATGTCACGTTGAACTTCTTTATCTTCAAAGCGACGACCGATCAAACGCTTAATTGCGAATAGCGTGTTTTCAGGGTTTGTAACAGCTTGGCGTTTTGCAGGTTGACCAACCAGAGTTTCACCGTCTGTGTACGCGATGATAGAAGGAGTTGTACGTTCACCTTCTGCATTTTCAATTACGCGAGGTTTGTCGCCGTCTAGTACAGCAACACACGAGTTAGTAGTACCTAAGTCAATACCAATGATTTTACCCATCAGGCTATCTCCGAATAATTCAATTGTTCGTTTGGCTATATCCCCTTATGTGGGGATGGAGAATGGGCTTTCAACCCTTACTCACAAACTAAACTTTTAAGTTTGCTTCTCTATGCCCACATAGATAAGGGCATAAATATCCTTTTCAAGGGAACCAATGAAAAAAAAACCAATTTCTTCGTTTTTTTTCGCCAGATTCTCCGTGAAAGATGAATAATTCATCAATCTTAATCATTAAATAGAGGCTAATTGCTTTTTTTAAAGGATCTTTGAATGATAAAAATGAAATAAATGGCTAGGTTTTCCTCTAAAAATAATGAATCAAAAAACAATAGATACCCTCCTTTATTTATCACGTAACAAATTTTTTCATCCCTAATTTAGGTAAGACACATCCCTAATTTACCCCTACCTTATGTTGCCTTAGTACAAAAATTCGATTTTGTTCCACGCAAAATCGTGATCCAAACCGATTCTTTATTATCAAAAAACTGACTTTTCTATCATTTAAATGATTTTGATATTGATAATAATTCTCATTGCATTTATCGTTCAAAAATTGTCTATTCAATATCACTAATAAGGAAAGTCAGTAATGAACGATCAGTTCACCTCTCCAGCTTTCGGTAAACCGAGTTATCTTAAGTGGATCATCGCATCTGTATTAGGAACAGCGCCTCTCTTTTATGCTCCCCTCGCTGTCTCTGCAGAAAACACCAATTCGGTAGAAGCGATGGACACCATCACCGTTACTGGCGAAAAAACCAACAAAGATTTAAAACACACCACAACTGCCGTAACCGTTATTGATTCAGACCAACTTGCAAATGGTCAATACAAACAAATTAACGACATCGTCACTTTGGCACCAAACGTGGTTTCAGAGGGATTTGGTAACATTACCATTCGCGGTATTTCTGGTACTGGCGCAGCGACTGGTCAATATGCTTACCTAACTGGTAGCCGTTCACGAGTTGCTACTATTGTTGATGGCGTAACTCAACGTTGGACAGGTTATAGCTACTCTCCATCAGGTCTTTGGGATGCCAAAAGTGTTGAAGTATTGCGTGGTCCACAATCCACTTCACAAGGGACTAACGCGATTGGTGGTGCACTGGTTCAAACCACTAACGATCCAACTTATGAATACGAAGCCGCAGTTCGTGGCGGTTTAGAAAACTACGAAAATGGCAACTTTAAAAAGAACATGGCAGTCATGTTCAATGCGCCTATTATCGATAATGAATTGGCATGGCGTGTTGCTGTCGATGGTTCAACTGGTGAAGGCTGGTTAAACTACGCTCAAAATGATGATGAGCTAGACACTGGCCCGGATGTCAATGATGCTAAAAACTTAAATGTTCGCTCTAAGTTACTTTGGGAACCTAGCGCGATCCCTGGTCTATCCGCCAAACTGACTTACAACTACCATAAGTATAAAGGTGAATTCCTGACTTGGGTAAATGACAGTGATGACGATTACGGCTCTCAAACTCAAACTTTAGCCAGCACCCAAAACGGTAACACTCGTATTCAGGATACGTCCATCCATACAATTGCCACCGATATCAATTATGATTTTGATAATGGTATTTCTAACTTACTGCACATGGATTACCAGTTAGATCATATTACGTTCTACCAATATCCATTAAATAAAACTCAGTTAGATAACAAACTATATACCTTCACGTTGGATGACCGTGTTAACTTTGCAGTACCTGGTTCAGCATGGTCTGGCATGACTGGTTTGTATTTCCAACATGAGAAAAATAATTTTACTGTTGATAATGCGATGAGTTCCTACACCAGTTTTGATAGCTCGGCGAAAAACCAAGTATCTGCTATTTACGGAGAAGCAACTTACGCACTTACTCCTGTATGGAATTTGATTGGTGGTGGTCGTTTAGAGCACAACACCACTGACCGTGACATGGTGTACAACCCAAGAGGAACATCTGCGCACGATATTGATCAAGATGACAGCGACACCATATTCCTGCCTAAAGTCGGTATGACTTACGATGTCACCGACAGCACCACAGTGGGTGGTAACATTCGTCGTGGTTATAACGCAGGTGGAGCAGGTGCGACTATGTCCACTGGTGTTTACTATCAATATTCAAAAGAAACGGTTTGGGCTTATGAGTTAACCTCTAAAACTCAGTTTGGTAACCGCGCAAGCTTAGCAACAAACTTGTTCTATAACGATTACAGTGATTACCAAGCACAATCAAACTCAATCATCACTAACGTTGATTCATCACACACATACGGTATCGAACTAGAAGGGACGTATTGGGCAACCGATAACCTAATGCTGCGTACTGGTGCCGGTTTGATGAACTCTAAAATCGACAATAACAACGCAGGTGACGGTGACGAACTACCATATGCACCACACACTAACGTAAGTGTTGGTTTCACTCAGTACATTGGCGAAAACTTCTCGTTCGGAGCTGATGCGAAATACGTAGGTGAATACTACTCAGATCTAGATAACGACAGCGACTACAAAGCTGGCGATTACATGACTGCTGATGCACGCCTAAGTTACACTTGGGGTGATTTAACTATCGATAGCTACATTAAAAACCTTGCTAACGCAGATATTATCCTACTTAAATCAAGTAGCCCTGTACGCGCTTCTGTAGGCCAAACCCGTACTTACGGCTTGAACCTTACTTACAAAATGTAATTAATTGACTGCCTGTCAATAAAACTAAAGGCGACTGCATTCATTGCAGTCGCCTTTCTTGTTGGTATTCATACCCATTTCACTGTTTTCAGCCAATAAAAAAGGCTAGGTAATTTTCCTAGCCCTTTCCGTCAGCTCAGTGTTTGTTCGAACAAAAAGTTATTTAGACACCATAACCATTGCTGGACGAATCACACGACCATTCAATTCGTAGCCTTTTTGCATCACAAACATCACTGTATTTGGTTCATGATCTGGGCTTTCTTGAATCGACATTGCCTGATGAAATTCAGGATTAAAGGTTTCACCTTCAGGGTTGATCTCTTTAACGCCAAATTTAGCGATAGTATCAACGAAAGTTTTGTGTGTTAGTTCAACACCTTCAAGTAGTGGCTTCACTACTTCATTTTCAGCGTCAGCGGCTTGAATCGCACGCTCTAGGTTATCGACAATCGGCAGTAACTCTTCTGCAAAACGATTCAACGCATATTTACGTGCTTTATCGATTTCTTGCTCTGTACGACGACGCATGTTTTCCACGTCCGCCTTCGCACGAAGTACAGACTCTTGCTGTTCCTTCACACGATCTTCACTAGCCAATAACGCCGCTTCTAACTGAGCAATTTTATCTTCTTGCTCATCAACGACTTCACCTTCTTGGGCAGCCTCTTCATTCCAATCGATATCAGCATCAGTACCTACGGCTTCAGCTTCAACCTCAACCGCTTGCTCTTGCTGCAGCTCTTCTTCTTGGATTTTGTTTTCTTCGTTGCTCATGATATCTCCAGAATTCCACTCTCTATGTGGTTAGGAATTGAATTCTCGTACGTTTCGTGACACAAAAATTCGCATAAAAGTATGACTTGCCTTTATTATGGGGATGAAGATTTCTGATTCAAGCCTAAATAGGTTGGAAAACACATGAAAAAACCATTTGAAGTGATCGCCATCATTGGTAAACCACGAGATCAGCACGCAATTCAAACGCACAGTGAACTTTACCAGTGGTTAACTTCCCTTGGTTATCCTGTATTTATTGATGACCGTTTGGCCGATATATTACCGGACATACCAGAAAAGCAATTTGCGCCTATTTTAGATTTAGGGAAGAAGGCCGATTTAGCCATCGTGGTTGGTGGCGATGGAAACATGTTAGGCGCTGCCCGAGTGCTCTCTCGTTTCGATATATCCGTTATTGGTGTAAACCGAGGTAATCTTGGTTTCTTAACCGACCTTAATCCCGATGAAGTATGTGAAGGTCTAAAAAATGTGCTTGATGGCGAATACCTTGAAGAAGATCGCTTCTTGCTCGAAGCCGAAGTACATCGCCACGGACAAATTAAAAGTCATAATTCAGCGTTGAACGAAGCCGTGTTACATCCGGGTAAAATTGCCCGCATGATTGAATTTGAAGTGTACATTGATAATAACTTTGCATTTTCACAACGTTCTGATGGATTGATTGTCTCAACACCAACAGGTTCAACCGCTTATTCACTCTCCGGCGGTGGCCCTATTTTATCGCCAAGCTTAAATGCGATCACTTTGGTGCCAATGTTTCCACACACCTTGTCGTGTCGCCCGTTAGTCGTTGATGGTAATCGCCGAATTAAATTGGTCGTTTCGCCGAACAACTCTCTCAATCAAGAAGTGAGCTGTGATGGGCAAGTGACACTTCCTGTTTCACCGGGTGATGAAGTACACGTCTATCAAAGCCCCAATGTATTAAAATTGATTCATCCAAAAGATTACAACTACTACCACGTGTTGCGAAACAAACTGGGTTGGTCAAGCAAACTGTTTTAACAACCACATTCGCCGCTCATCAAAAACAAAAGAAGGGCTTTGTTCCTTCTTTTGTCATTTTGAGCCAGTTCACACTTTTATAATCCGTGTGATTTCTCTGCTCAATAAACCAGAAAAATTTCATCTGATCATCTTTACTGTATAAAGAAACAGTATATACTGTTTTCTTATACAGTATTGTTCAACTATACAGGTGCAATAAAATGCTGGCTCATCTAAGTGTAAATAACTTCGCAATTGTGAAATCTTTGCAACTTGAACTCGCATCAGGCATGACCACCATTACAGGTGAAACCGGTGCGGGTAAATCTATCGCTATTGATGCTTTAGGCTTATGTCTTGGCGCACGCGCCGAAGCCAGCATTGTCCGACAAGGTGAAGACAAAACTGAAGTCTGCGCCACCTTTATTCTCGATAACAACGTCAACGCTACCCGCTGGCTTGAGGATAACGACCTTCTTGACGGTAACGAATGTATTTTACGTCGTACCATTACGAAAGAAGGACGTTCTCGTGCGTTTGTTAACGGCAGCCCAGTACCACTTTCACAACTGAAAGCACTTGGCCAGCTACTGATCAATATTCATGGTCAACATGCTCACCAGCAATTGATGAAAAATGAATATCAGCTCACCATGCTTGATCAATATGCAGGCCACACTGAACTGTTGAAAAAAACACGCCTCAACTACCAAGATTGGCGCCAAGCCAACAACCAATTAAAACAACTCAAAGAGAATAGCCAGCAAAACCTAGCTCAGCTACAACTCCTCGAATACCAAATTAAAGAGCTCAATGAACTTGCCATTGGTGAAGAGGAGTTTGCTGAACTGGAACAAGAATATAAACGCTTATCTAATAGCGGCGATCTTGCGATTAACTGTCAGAAAGCCATAGAGCTGATTTATGAAGGTAAAGAGGTCAATGCCTTAAGCATTCTCCAATCAGCCAGTAGCACCCTGATAGAGCTCGCAGAATTGGACAATACACTTGCGTCTCTACCTAATATGGTGGCAGAGGCAATGATTCAGCTTGAAGAAGCCAACAACGAACTACGTAACTATCTAGATGGCATCGATGTCGATCCCGAACGTATGGCATATGTTGAGCAACGCTATTCACGCATTATGTCTCTCGCTCGCAAACATCATGTGCAACCGGAAGAGCTGTATAACCACCATCAAGATTTACTCAACCAAATTTCTGCCTTGGATTGCTCCGATGAAAAAATGGCGCAATACGAAGAAGAAGTAGAAGAAAAGTACCAACGTTTTATCAAGCAAGCGGAAAAACTGCATAAATCACGTTGTCGCTATGCTAAAGAGCTCGATAAATTGATTTCGCAGAGTATGCATGAACTGAGTATGGAAAAAGCTCAATTTAAAATTGAAGTGAATAACCAAGGGCACCCATCACCGTTAGGATTTGATGCCGTCACATTCTTGGTTTCCACCAACCCAGGACAACCTGTTCAACCTATTGCGAAAGTAGCATCTGGAGGTGAGCTATCACGTATGTCACTAGCAATCCAAGTGATTACTGCACAAAAAGTGGACACCCCTAGTCTAATTTTCGATGAAGTTGACGTGGGCATTTCCGGTCCAACTGCCGCAGTTGTTGGGCGAATGCTGCGTAAACTAGGCGAATCAACCCAAGTATTATGTGTCACTCACCTTCCTCAAGTTGCAGGTTGTGGTCATAACCAGATGTTTGTCGCCAAACAGACCAAAGGTGGAATGACGGAAACTCAAATGCTCAAACTCAACGAAGAGCAGCGTATTGAAGAATTAGCACGCTTATTAGGTGGCAGCCAAATTACAGAAACCACCTTAGCAAACGCTAAAGAACTATTGATTGCTGCATAATTCTGGCCCTCTTGTTTGAGAAACATGGCTAATCAATAAGTAACCATCTTTAAAAGAGCAGGCTTATCCTGCTCTTGTCTTCGTTTCACGCTTGTATCCCCCCACCTTTTTCTTTAAAAAAAGCGAGTTTTTTTGTCATTCTTTGCAACCAAACGCAAAATTCGCAGTCTTAAATTGCTCAGGGAACGTTTGAAGTTTTTACTTCTGCTTCAAGCTTGTTTATTATCAGCCAAGTTTTTGAGTCCAATAAATACAGAATTTTGAATATGCAGTTTACCAAGTGGCTTATCGCCCTCCCTTTAGCCGTGACAGCATTGTCTGGCTGCTCAGTTGTAGAACGTTTGGTTTACCGAATCGACATCAACCAAGGAAACTATATTGAACAAAGCGAAGTGAATCAGCTGAAGTTTGGTATGTCTAAAGAACAAGTACGTTACGTGTTAGGTTCACCAATGTTGGTAGAAAACGGCTACCCAAATACTTGGTACTATATTTATCACCACAAACCAGGACACGGTGACGTGGTGCAGAAAAACCTCATCGTAAACTTTAACAACTCAGGAAAGTTGGTGAAAATCGCGGGTGACTATAAAACTGGCAACAGCTTTTTCGAGGGAATCAACTAGAAGTCAAAAACAGCAACGCACGCTGTTATCTTGATTGGACTGCCTGCACGTTTGGGCAGTGTGCTCAAAAGCCAATACCAACAAAAAGCTCGCTTCAATCAGCGAGCTTTTTTAGTATTTGAAAATTGGTATTACTATTTATTATTCGCTTGCGCTTTGGCTTGTTCAGCTCGTTTGCGGCGAATTTCTTTAGGATCGGCGATTAGCGGGCGATAAATTTCAATCCGGTCCCTATCACGCACAGTGGCATCTAACTTCACGTTACGAGAAAAAACCCCAACCTTGTTTTTCGTTAAATCGATCTCAGGGTACATCTCTAGCAGTCCAGATTTATTAATAATCTCTTCTACCGTCAGATCACTTTTCACAACTAAGTTGATGACTCGCTGCTCATGAGGCAACGCATAAACCACTTCTACATGAATCATGTCACTATCGATGTTCACGATTAATACACCTGTTTTGCTCGTTGGGTAAACGCATTCACCATATTATTGGTCAATTCATTAAAAATCTTACCAAAGACCATCTCAATCATTTTGCTAGAGAACTCAAATTCTAACTTGAGTTCCACTTTGCATGCATGCTCATCAAGCGGGGTAAAATACCAACCGCCCTTTAACGATTTAAATGGACCATCCACCAAATCCATGAGGATCGCTTCGCCGTCACGTAATTCATTACGTGTCACAAAGGTCTTCTTAATACCTGCCTTCGATACATCGACCGATGCCACCATCTTTTCATTGGTGGACTCAATAACCCGCGATCCAGAACACCCCGGAAGAAACTCAGGATAGCTCGCGACATCGTTGACCAGATGAAACATCTGCTCTGCACTGAAAGAGACTAACGCAGAACGACTTACTTGATTCATCTATACTCCTCATGATTTTCCCAGACAGTCCGGCGCAGCGATTGTACTGGCATCCCTCACATTGCTCAAGTTTCTGCCATAAATACCTCAATCAAGATGCTGCGCCCCTTGAAAAGAAAAAAATTGCCCTCAACTTAAAGGTAAGCCGAAAAGCGCACTGAACAAGGTCGCTTCATAAAATCAAAGAACGAAACCTACACCGTTTCCAATGCTTGTATTAGTTGTTACGTAAACAGGCAAAAAGAGTTCATTGACAGAATGAGACACCAAGTATCAAGATAAAGAAAAGCGTTTTCATCACCTTAACTAATCCGTATAATGCGCCCACTATGGCAAAGAAGAAATCAAAAGATAAAGCGGGTAGCAATACTATCGCGCTAAACAAAAAAGCTCGTCACGAGTATTTCATCGAAGATGAAATCGAAGCGGGAATCGAGCTTCAAGGCTGGGAAGTTAAGTCACTTCGCCAGGGCAAAGCGAATATCGCAGAAAGTTATGTCTATCTGCGTGACGGAGAAGCATTTATCTCTGGTATGAGTATCATTCCATTGCAACAAGCTTCAACTCACGTAGTCGCTAACCCAACGCGCATTCGTAAACTGTTATTATCACGTCGCGAACTAGACAATCTGTTTGGTCGAGTTAACCGCGAAGGGATGACACTGGTTGCCACAGCAATGTATTGGTCTCGCTCTTGGGCAAAAATCAAGATCGGTGTGGCGAAGGGTAAAAAACTTCACGACAAACGTGACACCCTGAAAGAACAAGATTGGCAACGTCAAAAAGCACGAATTATGAAAAGTGGATTGCGTTAATTGTAACCACTTGAACTTAGGGAGCTAGACAGAAATTTAGATTCTGTTAGTATGCTCCTTAACAACCTGGGGCTGATTTAGGATTCGACGGGAATTTTGCAGTCTGAGGTGCATGCCGAGGTGCGGTAGGCCTCGTTAACAAACCGCAAAAAAATAGTCGCAAACGACGAAAACTACGCACTAGCAGCTTAATAACCTGCTAAGAGCCCATCTGCCCTAGCCTCCGCTTGTAGGACGGGGAGTTCAGATGGTCAAACCCAAACAAGCTGGCGTGGATTCCCCCACCTGAGGGATGAAGCGTAAGATATAATTCAGGTTAGCCATTCGTTAGCGTGTCGGTTCGCAGGCGGTGGTGAAATTAAAGATCGACTAAGCATGTAGTACCAAAGATGAATGATTTTCGGACGCGGGTTCAACTCCCGCCAGCTCCACCAAATCATAGTTTAAAGACGTCCTCGGGCGTCTTTTTTCTTGCCTGCAATAACAATAAATCAATAACTTACAGTCCATTAACGTCTTTTACCGTCTCACACCAGCTTTGATTTTTGGGTCCACTAATGGGTACACTAGAAATGTGTACATTAGCTGGTGGACCCATTATGGCAATAATCACGACTAAACTAACTGATAAAGAGATTAAGTCTGCAAAACCTAAGGATAAAGAATATATCTTGTCTGATGGAGAAGGTTTAAGACTAAGAGTAAAACCTAACGGAGTTAAACTCTGGTTGTTTAACTATAAACACCCAACTAGAGGAACCAGGACTAACCTTGGTCTTGGTGTTTATCCAACAGTTTCCTTGGCAATGGCCCGTAAACTTACCTTGGACAACAAAGAGCTACTTGTACAGGGTTTAGATCCAAAATCAGAAAAAGACAGACAAGAGCAAGTCTATCAAGCTATCCATACTAACACTCTTATCAATGTCGCCAAACGATGGCTCGAAGTAAAACAAGATAGAGTAACAAGTGATTATGCCAAAGATCTCTGGAGCTCATTTGAACTCCATATTTTTCCTTCCCTAGCTGACACCCCAATTACAAAAATTAACGCTCCAGATGTCATCAAGGTCCTACGCCCTATCGAAGCCAAAGGCAGCTTAGAAACAGTTAAGCGTCTAACTCAGAGACTCAATGAAGTAATGACCTATGCCGTCAACTGTGGGTTGATTCAAGCTAACCCTCTTTCCGGTATTAAAGAAGTTTTCAAAAAACCAAAAAAAGAAAACATGGCCGCTCTCGCTCCAGCAGAATTGCCTGAGCTTATGCAAGCCATCGCTACCGCCAGTATCAAGCGCACTACACGTTGTTTAATTGAATGGCAGCTGCATACAATGACTCGCCCTAACGAGGCATCAGGTGCTCGCTGGGAGGAAATAGACCTAGAAACCAAGATTTGGACGATTCCACCAGAACGCATGAAAAAAAGAAGAGAGCATCGCATTCCACTGACAGAACAAATGCTGGCTTTACTGGAAGTCATGCAACCAATCAGTGGACATCGTGAATATGTTTTTCCATCGGACCGTGACCCTAAAAAGCCATGCAATAGCCAAACCGCCAATATGGCTTTAAAACGTATGGGCTTTGCTGGGCGTTTAGTCAGTCACGGATTACGATCATTAGCCAGTACCACGCTCAATGAGCAGGGTTTCGAACGAGATTTGGTTGAAGCAGCATTAGCGCACGTTGATGACAACCAGGTACGTAGTGCTTATAACCGTACAGACTACTTAGAACGTCGCACTCCCATGATGTGCTGGTGGAGTGAGCATATTGAAAAGGCTTCTCAAGGAAGTTTATCAATCACAACCACTCGTAATCTGCGAGCCATTGGTTAACAAACAAAAAATAAAAGTATGAGGGAGGACATAATGTCCTCCTATCTTATGCTCGTTGAATTGAATAAAAATACATTAACCGTACTTAGAAATAATTCCCCTAACTAGCAAATACAGAATGAGTAAATACTGAAGGAAATTCACTCAATCTTTGTTGTATCAAGTTTTGGTTATCTCTTAACATAATCTTCGTAGGTATGTTTGAATTTATCCCATTAAGAACAAGTAATTCTGAAATATTCTTCGCCACAACCCTATCAGCCAAACCATTAGCGTACAGATCGACAGCGAGACTATCACATAAGCCAATTTTTAAAGACGTTTGAAGCTGCTTAACGAGCTCTGCAACTGGAGGGTTACCTAACAAGTTTTCCAATAGATCTGCGCATGCACCGACTACCAACATGACGTCATAACCTAAGCTACTATCACAAATGTCGATTATATTTTCAATTTTAAGTGTTCTCTGCTGTTTTCCTGCCCGAAATTTAAAGCCATCTCGCTTAGCATTTAGTAAGATATTGTTATATGAATCTCCTGAACACCACCATATTGCAACCGACCGCCCTGCGTCTTCGCCAATAAGCTTGCCAAGACTATTATTTGTTCCTAAATATGCAATAAGTGGCCAGAAAAGTGACAACAAACTAAAAATATCTAATTCTTCATCAAATAACTCAATATTCTTTCTTAACCAGGTTTCGATATACTCCAAATCTCGAATTCCAAGCAATGCTTTTCCGTAGCAAAGACGTTTTTCTACCGGCAGCAGCTTCACTTTATCTTCAACATTTCTGAATACTTGTACTAACTTTCGCTTTTCCTCAACATTAGCAATAGAAAAAGCAAAAGTCTTACTGTAAAGCTCTGTTAAAGCCACATCATCATTCATTTCTTCATCGTTTAAATTAGCCAAGAGAAAACTTTCCAAGCTTTCTACATATCTAATTCTTTGATGCATTTGATTCAATAGGTTAGATATATCTAATCCTTGACGTTCGGCCGCTTGAATGAGTAATTTTTCATATTTATCAGGGGAGTCTAAAAATTTCATGGGATCAACAGGAAATGGATCATCGGTAAAAGGTTGAACCAACGTTAAAAGGCTACTGGAGCACGCTTCAGATTTAGAAGGATCCAATAAAATATTCATTTGCTCCCACTGTCTACTCTTTTTTGAGCGACGCTGGTCAAACAATTCCGTATCAGCAAAAATGATACTTCCTTCTGTATGTTTGCCAGCCCTACCAGCACGTCCAAGCAAGTTGTGAAAATCTCTTGTTGAGATGAGTTTTTTCCCTTGAAAGACCCCAGACATGACCAAGTATTTAATTGGAAGATTAACTCCTTGAGCTAATGTTGATGTACATATAACACAACGACCAAGCCCATTTTCCATAGCGTACTCTACTGATATGCGCAATCCATTGGGAATATTAGCACTATGAGGGAGTACACCAAGCTGTATTGACTTGGTCACATCTGCATTCAAACCCAAGTGCAATGCTGAAAGATTCCCAATTTTTTCAATTTCATCTTGAACACTATAAACTAAAGGAGAATCCAGTTGAGGGATAAGTTCTAACGGTTTAATTACTTCTCGACATATTTTTATAACAGAACTTTTTTGACCACAAAAAACAGCAACTGGTCCATACTTTGAAAGTTTTAAACCCAAATACGCAGCAACTAATGATTTGTCACTTTTGGGTGGAAAAAACTGTTGTTTATCATCTTCATCTGCCTTAGGTATTTTTAACGCTTCCATTACCCTCGGAACATAGAATTCTTCTGAGTTGATATCAAATGGCTTAACATAGTGGAACTCTCCCCTTCCTCTTATCCAGCTACAAAATGCAATACTCCGCTCGGTGGAAAGACATTCAGCCCCATTAACAACACTTCCTTCGCCAGCATACAACCAATCTCCAATAGATTGAGCATTAGATAAAACAGCAGAGATCAAAACGTGTTGTGTACCTGACCCTAATTTTCTTTTCAGACTAGTCACAAGTAACTCATACGTAACCCCACGAGCACCAGTATCAAACTGATGCCCCTCATCATAAATTACCAATGATATCTTTTCTGATAATTCTGGTTTATGACGCAATAGATAAACAAGCTTTTCTGGTGTTGCCACCATAACAGTCGGAATAGATACATTATCTATCTCTTGTTCAAATAATTGTTCAAACAATTGAAGATCAAATTCATCTATTTGGGGAATATCATTAAGTTGATTTACTAATACATTTTCGTCAGAAAATGCAATGGATAATGAGCTACTAATTTCTCGACATAAAGATCTAAACGGAGCAATAATCACAGCAACGGTTGATCTCCCAGATAAGAAAGAAGAACGAATAATTAACTCTGTTGACTTTGTTTTCCCTGCACTAGTTGGAAGCTGAATAACAGAAGATTTCCCTATGAATACCCCCCCCTCACCAAGTAAGCGCTGAGCCGGCCAAAATTCCTTGATAAACGATCGTTTTTGCAAGGCAGGTAACCAATCTTCAATCATTAACCCGGTATACTTAGGAAGCATTTCCATCGAAGAATTACTAATTTTCTTATTCACAATAGCAGTGATTATATCGGAAAAAAGTATATCTCTATCGGTCCCTGAGTCATGAACCCGTTCTCTAATTCTTTCTGATATTGAAATAGCTGAATCATCACGAGCATTAAGCGGATTAAAATAGACGTTTAACTCTGTAGCCAAAGATATCATCAGAGACTTATATGAAGAATTGCTTGCTATTTTAGGTGGAATTCTAAATTTACCAATCAAGATCCACTCCAGAAAGAATTCTAACCCTGTATCCGTTAATTCAGTACTTAATGATGCAAGTCTAGAAGCTATAACTGATGAACTTCCAGGCATATCAGCAAGGTAGTATGCAGCAGAAGCTAACAAGCTTAAGTAATAATCGTAACCGGTTTCAAGCTCAGTTTTAACTAAATTGTCAAAATAACTTGCAGCATTACGCAATTCTAATCTAGCCTGTGAAATGGCTACTTCATGATCTTTTTCATCTAACTCCATTCGACATAAATCACCTAACATACCAATAGTCATCAATAGCAATTTCTGCGGGGCAACGGGTAAACGAATATGATCTTCTGGCTCTAAACCAAATTCATTCATTTTGGCTTTAGACTTAGTAATAGCAAGCAATGTATTGGCTGATTGTTCAAATTTCACTTGCGGCCACCTCATATAACACATGAGCTAATGACATTAATTCAGATCCATGAAAAGCAATGAGGTCTAATTCTGCAGAATGTGGATGTTGAGATGAATCTGCATGGGAGAGGAGAGCTGGATCAAAAGCAGAATCAGAACAAACTGCAGCAGCTCCAAAATGTTGTTGATATGGCTGATTAACAGAATCTTGGAATCGATTGATAAGTGGAATACTGGAACGTTCATTGCGATCAAACATTCGTTGTTTTATCCCATTGAGTGATTCAGCAAGCCGAAGCTCATCCTTAACAGAATGGTCGATTGCTTCTTGAAGCATATCTTTAGGTGGACTTGTTAACTTTGATTTCACTTCATAAACCAACAATACATCATTTGCACTATTAGTTGGATCTTGCTTAAAAGCAAGAACATCCGAGCCTTTGGTTGACTCATTTGGAATTGCTTTTCTATCATATCGAGTTCTAGGAACAATATACCCTTGAAGAAACGTTAAGTAATCAGCTACCAAAATCTCTGCGAAATCACCAGCCCTAATACTAGGACCTGGCGCTTTAGTTTTACTTGGAAACTTCATACTTAACAGATAATCAGCATTAGTTTGATTAGGTGCTTTTAAAAATTCAATGTCTGAGTCAAGACAATAATGATTTCTAAAATGCCTTGCCCATTCTTTCATCGTTGCTTGATCGTTAACATCATAATCGAAACGGTATATTTTCGCCTGTTTACCGCAAGCTGTTGTAATAACAGTGCCGGTATCGATCAACCATTTTAGATGTTTGTCTGTCCAGGGCAAAGCAACTGCCATCAGTAATGCTCCTCAATATAACCGTAAGCCTTAGCAAACAGCTCTTTATCTTTTCCTAATCCAAACTGCGCTAGCGTTAAGAGCAGAGCCTTTTGAATCTCTCTTGGGCCACTGTTTGAGCTTTGCCATCCTTCAAAACGCGTAGTTCGAACTATCTTATCGATTTGTTCTACAACATCACCAATCAATTTAGGTGTACTTTCAGGGCGCGTTTCTAAAAACAGTTTAGTTAATGCTTGTTTATTATCTTGTTGGGTAACCGGATGCTCACCAGTTTCACGTTCAGCTTGTACCGTATCTTTTGCCGCATCTAACAAGCCTTTTAACCAATCAATTGCCTTAATCACACCGGCTTCGTAGTCCTGGCGTAACTTTTCAAGTCGCTCGCCTAATGCTACAAATCTAGGGTTACCACTGCCGCGTAATCGGCCCATCAAATCAATTTCTAATTGAGCAGCACGCTTCTTTTGTTCTTTCTCAGTTAGCGTGAAGATGGAATTCTCATCCATGATTAACTCATCAATATCATCACGAATGCGATTGATGTCAGTATGTTCATGAATCATCTTAATGGTTTCAGGCCCTAGCGCCGCCCAAATTAAAGAGCCGGTTTGACCGACCGGACGAACCGATTCATACACCTGAGCCAACCATTTATAATCTGTTCGATATGGATTTAAAAAGACATCTGGGTTTATCGCAGACCACAACTTCGAAAGTACACCAAACGCCGCTGCAAACTCATCGCGTTTATCATTGGTAGGTAAACACTCCTGCGCTGCCATAATGCCTTCAAAACCTTCAAGGGTTCGATCTACATTAGGAAAGAAAGCTAAACACTTATCCATCTGAACTGGTAGTAAGGCTTTAAATGCTTCGATCCCCTCAACAACACCTTCGATTTCATCAGGATTATAGGCCAATGCCGTTCGTAAGTTCTCGAACACACCAAGGTAATCAATGATAAGCCCCATCTCTTTTTTCATACCATCAGTTTCGTACAAACGGTTCGTACGACACATAGCTTGAAGCAAGGTATGATCTCGTAATGGTTTGTCCAAATACATACAGTAACAAATTGGAGCATCAAAACCTGTGAGCAATTTTGCTGTCACAATCAGTAATTGGACAGGCTGATTAGGGTCCTTATAATCCTCGATTAAAGCTTTCTGTTTTTGGTCATCATTGTCGATTTCTTGCCAACGTTCAAAATCAGCCTCTTCGATCGGCAATTCAGGATTTTTGCTCCACTTGAGCCAATCTTTATTCCGTTTACCTTCTTTGCTGCCGCTAAGCTCTTTGATTGGCGCCTGGTCGACATTCATCACAACTTCGACCGCATCAAAACCTAACTTCTGACCTAGCAGGTAATACATCTGTACACAGGCATCACGGTCGTACACCACTACCATGCCTTTCATATGTTTCGGTTTAACATGGGTCGTGAAATGGCTGGCGATATCTTCACTAATTGCAGCCATTCGTTTTGGTGCTTTTAGCATGACCGCTAACTTGCCCGCTCGTTTAGACAACGCTATTTTTTCATCGTCGTCCAAATCATGTTCTTTGGCCATTTCCTCAAAGGCTTCATCAATCGCAGTGCGATCCACTCGCAACTCAGCTAGACGAGGCTCGAATTTAACTGCATTCGTAGCTCCATCTCGAATAGATTGCTTATAACTGTAGCGATTCATGTATCGCCCTTCATCCTCTTCAGCACCAAAGAGTTTGAAGGTGTTGCGGTCAATCCCAGAAATTGGTGTACCCGTTAAGCCGTAGAAATGAGCATTCGGCAACGCCCAGCGCATCTTGTCACCCAAAGAACCCTCTTGAGTTCGATGGGCTTCATCCACCAGCACAATAATATTGTCACGTTTATTCAATCCATCTGGGTTATTCTCATCCATTACCACTTCTTTAAATTTGAAAATAGTAGTAATGAGAATGCCGCGACTATCTTGCTCGATATGTTCGCCAAGCTTTCTACAGCTATTTACTTTGATGAGGTTCTTAACGTCGGCCCCACCGAACGTTTCACTAATCTGGGTATTTAGGTCACGTCTATCGACAACGATTAATACCGTCGGATTTTTTAGATCATTATCGGATCGCAACATACGAGCCGCATATAGCATCAGTAATGACTTACCTGAGCCCTGGAAGTGCCAAATTAATCCTTTTTTGGGATAACCGTTTTTGACTCGTTCAACAATCTGTTTTGCAGCTTCAAATTGAGGATAACGCGGTAATATCTTGATTCGTTTTGGTGGGTTATTTTTGCCTGTTTTAACCGTTGAAAATAGCGCAAAACATTCAAGTAGTTGTAGCAAGGTTTGAGGATTTAATAACCCTTCAACACTATCGAGAACAGTAGCGAGCCCCGGTAGAATCTCATCTCGCTGCTCTGTTTTATGCCAAGGGCCCCAATCTTTCGCTCGCGCATTGATCGCGCCATAAGCGAACGTTTTTCCTTCAGAAGCAAAGCACAATAAGTTAGGCACGAAGAACGGTTCAACATTTTTCCAATAGTGCTTTTGGCCGCCCATAAAATCAGCAGCGCCATCTTGCCAAGTCACACTTGGACGAGTAGCGGATTTTACTTCCCCCACCACCAGCGGGATACCGTTCACGTAAAGAACGATATCGAAGAACACCTCTGTCGCTGCAATGAAGTGAACCTGTTGAGAAACAACAAAGTGGTTGTTTTCAAGGGTATCAAAGTCAATTAGCTTGATAGTAATATGGTCGCCGTTCTCGCCAAACGGTAGGCTTTTCTCTGCCATCAACCATTCATGAAAATTCTCGTTCGCTTTCACCAAGCCCGTGTGCTTGGCTTCCAACATCAAGCCACGAAGTTTGTATATCACTTCATCAGCATAATCGGGGGTTTTAGTGATTTCAGGGTTTAACGAACAAAGCGCGTCTTTAAGCCAAGTATCGACGAAAACATCGTGAGTTTGCTTAGGTAAGCTTTCACCATGGCAGTAATTCCACTGTACTCTGCTTAAGCCTTTTAAGCAGTCAATGATTCCATTTTCTGTGACGGTTTGTTCGTTAAAATTTGACATATTACTCGCTCAACAAGTACGTTTTTATCTCTTCGAGATGATCTATTTTTCCGAATTGCAATCGACTAAATGAATCGAGTTCGTTAAGTGACTTTGCAATTGTCTTTTGTATGGTAATAGGTGGTAAGATAACAGACATATTTAGCCAATTATCTGTTTTAAATAACATTTTTTCAATATGTATCCCAACACTATTAATAAAAAAGTAATTTCTTAATCTTGGGGTTTTAACTAACCAAGAAAAGAAGCTCATATCTAAACCATCTTTCGCATTGAACACATCATATTCATTCGATACTACGCTGCCAGAGAGGGACTTTGGTACTACGCCACAACCGCCATGAACGATTTGTCGTTTTGATATAAGAAAGTCACCTTCTTTTATCTCAAACTGACTTTTTACTTTAATATTTTTGCCAAGAATAACTTCCCGCGCTTCCACGCCACCAAAAGCTCTCCTTGCGACTACAGTCCCGTATTCAGAATCATCAGATAACTTTACAGGTCTGCTAACCTTAACTAGAACGTCTTTTAGTCTCACAACCAAAGAACCTTTCGGACAACGCTCATCAAGATTATCCGTAGGGCTGTATTTTCCTAGAGAACCGCATGTTTTCTGAAGTAGTGATGATATTAGTTGATAAGTTGCTTCAACTTGCTGCTCTACGGAAGTTCTATTTCTCTGAATATTCAACAAATCATCAGCAAGCATTCTTTGCCCAACAAGGTCTGGTAGCGAAAACTCTACTTGCCCTAAATCTTTGAATTTTGTTCTAGGAGATAAAGAGCCTGACGAGGTTTTTATCGCATGAGACCAGACTTTATTTGAATGGATCAAAAATGGAAAAAGTTCTGGGTCAACCACTGACTCATTAGCCTCCAAAACTATGATGTCTCCAGAGCATACTCCATCAAAACTCGCTATTGCTGCTTTTCGTAGGTAAGGGCGTCTCTTGCCAAACAGTATATGGCCTTTTTTAAATACTCGAGTAAAACTAGGTTTATCTTGAGCTACACTCCCCCAACGAGAAAGAGTTAGAGAGTTCGAATCTATATGTTCTAACCCAATATACTTGTCATAACCATCTTTTAAAGGATCTGAGCTAGTAAGTTTCGGCTCTCTACATATATCTTTTAGTTTAATAACTTGCTTATTCATCGCTGCCCCAATTGATACCTAAATCCCCTAACAAACACTTTATTTCTTTTACATGGCAATGAGACTTTGTTTGATCGGCCTTCCAAGACTCTACCGAGGTTCCTATGTTTTGATTCGACTCGCCAGAATCTTGGTAAAGATAGAGTGGTAATGACAGGTTAAAGTTGTACTTTTCTACTTCATCAATACTAACCAAAGTGCACTCTCTTGATTCGCTCGAGGTAGAACTAAAATGATCGCATATGTTTTTTATGTTTTTCTCTGACAAGAAATAATTTGATTTTATGCTAGTTATTTCATTTTTAGCATCGATAAAAAGTATCTTATTCTTCCTGGTCAATGATTTATTCTTGTTAAGAACAACAACGCATGATTCCATCGAAGAGTTATAAAATAGGTTTGGTCCAAGTCCTATAACAGCTTCAATAATATCTGACTCAACTACCTGTTTGCGGATAGCTTGCTCCGAATCACGGAACAGTACTCCATGAGGCCAAAGCATCGCCGCACGACCAGTATCCGGTTTTAAGCTTTTGATGATATGAGTATAGAAGCCGTAATCCGCGCAGCCTTGCGGTGGAACACCGTACATGTTGCGCCCATAAGGATCGGCCGCAAACTTTTCACGGTTCCACTTTTTAATGGAATACGGAGGGTTAGCGAAAATGACATCAAACTGTTTGAGCTGATCGTTCTCGATAAACTTAGGATCACCCAAAGTATCGCCACGCATCACATCAAACTCTTCGATGTCATGAAGAAACATGTTCATACGAGCGATTGCTGATGTTAGAAGATTGACCTCTTGACCATAGAGATGCACGCTGCGCCACTCTTCACCGTGAGAGCGTAAATCCATCACAGCATTAAGCAGCATACCACCGGTACCACAGGTTGGATCATACGCCGTTTCACCAGGTTTTAACTGCATGATACGCGTCATTAAATGCACAACCGTACGGTTGGTATAAAACTCAGCAGCCGTATGCCCGGAATCATCGGCAAACTTTTTAATGAGGTATTCGTACGCTTCACCCAAATCATCTTGAGCAACCGACTTAATTCCCAAGGGGATTTTACTGAAATGCTGAATTAAGTCAGACAACAAGTCATCCGGCAAACGTTCTTTGTTCGTCCACTGCGCATCACCAAACACACCATGTAAACGCTCATTTCGAGATTCAATTAAACGAAGAGCATTTTGCAATGCTTCACCAATATCTTTACTGGTATTACGAATCTTTTCCCAACTTGCTTCTTCGGGAATATCAAAGCGGTGAAACATTTGTGAGATAGCTAGATCTCGATCACCAGTTTGTTTGAGTGCATCAGTCAATTCTTCCGTATAAACATCGGATAATCTCTTAAAAAACAAAAGAGGAAATATGTACTGCTTATAATCCGATGCGTCAATTTGACCGCGAAGGAACTCGGCCGCTCCCCATAGGAGATCTTCTAGATTTTTTTTATTCATTCATCAATCCCTCTTTAATCAAAAGGGCTTCAAGTTCTTGTTCTGCTTTATCTAAGGCTGCCAGTTTTTGCGTAAAATCTTTTAATGCTTCTTCAACAGAGATAGTTTCTTCTTCCAGTGGCTTTTGCACATAGCGAGCGATGTTTAAGTTGTATTCGTTTTCTTTTATCTCACTTAGTGGAACCCATCGAGCAACACCTTCAATATCTTCAGCTTCAGGACCTTTAATTCGCATTTTCTGATAGATATCGTATATATCATCGGCTTGCTTTTCTGATAGGGTGTTTTGTGCTCGGCCTTTGGTATAAATTTCTTCTGCATTAACAATAAGCACGTGATTGTTATGTTCTTCTGGTCTTTGCTTACGAAGTACCAAAATACAAGCCGGAATGCCTGTGCCATAAAACAAATTAGAAGCGACACCAACAATTGCTACTATGCGATTTTCTTTAAGTAACTGCTTGCGAATTTTCCCTTCAGCACCGCCACGGAAAAGCACGCCGTGAGGCAATACCACCGCCATACGCCCCATTTCATTTAACGACGCATACATGTGTTGAACCCAAGCAAAGTCACCATTCGTTTTCGGTGCTAATCCATATTTGCTACGACCATATGGATCCGCGCTCCACTTGTCATGTCCCCATTCTTTCAAACTAAATGGTGGATTCGCGATGACACAATCGAAAGTCTCCAACCGATCATTTTTCAAAAATTTAGGATCACGTAAGGTGTCACCTCGCACAATTTCAAAATCTTCCTGACCATGTAAAAACAGGTTCATTCGTGCAATGGCTTCCGTTGTCAGGTTCTTTTCCTGACCTTTAATCGTTAGCTCACGCGGTTCACCACCACTTTCTTTAACATGGTGAATCGTTTCGAGCAGCATCCCTCCCGTACCACAAGCAGGGTCATACACACTTTCTTTCGCTTGAGGATCAAGGATGTTTACCATTAAACGAACGATGGTCCTTGGGGTGTAGAACTCTCCCGCTTTCTTATTCGCTTTATCAGCAAAACGTTTAATCAAGTATTCGTAGGCGCGCCCCATATCATCATTACGAACATTCGATACGCCTAAATTCACCTTGTTGAAATGGTTTAGTAACGTAGCGAGTAGCTCATCTGATAAGCGCTCTTTGTTAGTCCAACTCGCATCACCAAAAATGCCATGTAGCTGTGGGTTAGAGAGCTCAATACCTCTGAATGAATCTTTTAATGCCTGACCGATATCTTTGGTTTCTGCAAACACATCATTCCAATGGCAAGCTGGTGGAATTTGAATACGGTGAAACATGTCACCTTTTGCTAACTCTTCATCCCCCACTTGTTCGAGTGCGTCAGCCATTTCTTCGTCATACACATCACAAATACGTTTGAAGAAAAGAATTGGAAAGATGTAGGTTTTATAGTCAGAGGCATCTATCGGACCTGTAATGATGTGAGCAGCCTGCCAGAGGTGCGCTTCTAAGTCATCAAGCTGAATTAGGGTCATTGTTGTTTCTTGTTCTCTTCAATCCACGATTCAAGGTCTTCACGTTTAAAACGCCAAGATCCACCTACTTTAAATCCAGGTAGCTTTCCTTCGCTGGCAAGACGATAAGCCGTCTTTTCTGCGAGTTTTAAGTAAGCAGCCACCTCTTTCAAGGTTAAAATTTGGTCTGTCATTTCAAAGTGTTATCTCATGGATTTTTTGTTCAAATTAGATAATGAGAGAATAAAGGAAAATTGAGGAATTGGCAATCGCAGTTCAAATCGCGACATAATATACAATTACAAACTAACTTTATGTTTTTTAGTGTGATTTACCTTTATGTGGCTTACACTTTTTCTTCATTAATAGTTGAGGATCAACATCAATCTTAGCCAGAGATATTTGATAATTGAGTGCTATGAGTGTCTTAAGTGCATTCTTCAATGTTACCTTCGAAAAAAATGGTAACTCTTCTGGAATATTTTTGTTTGTCGCTATTGCGTAAACAATCTGGTAATTGCTGGGATCGGGTCTATTTTGTGGATCTTGTAACTTTATAGACAACGGCAATTTGGGGTTTAGTTTTTCGCGATACCATTAATCTTTAATGAAGGCTTCCGCAGCGACAAATCCTTGAGAGAACAGGTGGCTCAAGGTACTGGAGCTCCGATATAACTTCACATGAATAAACTCATTTCCATTGCGAATCAAATCACAATGCTCTAGCTTGTCATATGGTCCACCGATCTTTATGTTTTTCTTATCCATCAAGCAAAAACTACTATCTTTGTCGACAACATACTGATTGTAATCTTCCTCTCGATCATGATTATAAAGAGGAAATTGATAAGGGTGATTATCTAACTTATTCAGGTAATCATCGACGCTATCCACGAAATTTTGATTTACTTTGTACCAAATACCATTTCTCAAAATGTACTGATTATCGCTGTAAGTAATTTCAGCATACAAACAACGGTAAACAGGCCAACTTTTTACCGACTGATACTCACTATTATTGACATGGACAACATTATGTTTCATTTGCTCAACGGTTGGCACAGCCCCATTCAAATAGGCAACGTAATCATCTAGGGACAGTACGATGTGGCGAGGTGTTCGTTGATAAATATCGAATGAATAACCAATTTGAGTTTCCCAATCGACGATTTCTGGCTCACCTAACCAAAAACCATCATATTGGCCTGTTTCAAAGCAACTATCCAGTTCCATATCGAGGACTTCCAATTCATCGAAATCACGTACTCTATTGATGTTCTCAACCCAACTGAATTGCTCTGGTAGTTTCGCCCGATAACGATGCAAAGCCTCAGACAAAATATTTGGAATATCTGCAAGATTAGTTTCGACAGCTAAGGTTAAAGAATCACGCCCTGTAACATAACTTCCAAACTCTTCCACCAGCGAAGTCCCAGTTATGGCATAAAGCATTTCACTTTCTGAATCGAGATGGAGATTAAAAATATCCACATCCCGTGTACTTTGAGTTCTGGAGTTAAGCGGATTGTGGTCGTAACTGGCTTTATCGAGACTCCTCAACTTGTCTGGATTTACTGAATTCAATGTCACCTTCAATCCAAAATCTCTTTCAATAGCTTCTTGTTGAATCAAATGAAATCCGGTACCAAACGACAATACGAAGGTATTACCTTTCATTTTTACCACAAGTACCGCACCAACATTAGAAGACGTGCCAAACGCTGATGAATCAACTTGATTGCTATTGGTGAATATTCTTGTCCAAGGAGGAATTGTTTTGGGTGGTTGAATCTTGATATACAGTTCCGCAGATTCAACATCTGGCAAATCAAGGTGAATAGGAGCTTTAACATTATCCATCTTGATGAGATCAGTATCCGGTTTGCGACTATCGCGTGCGAGATAAATGGATAGCTTTTCCTTACGAATTTTCTGCGTTGTCATAAAGTATCGCTATCCTCCTCCAACGTCACCAATATGACACAATTAAGGGATATGCAACCAAACACCCCTGTATTTTAGATAAGCACAACTCCATCCATTCATCAACGTCGCTTTCCACCTAAGCTACAGCTTTATCTCCCAAATTCACCAATTTTATAAAGTCTTCATCACCCATCAGCGATAAAACTGCAAAATAACTGCATAGAACACCGGTAGTGATCTATATTCATGACATTAATCCGAAAATCTCATTTGTAACATTTTTGCTACGTGTTTCGAACGCCACTTCCTAATTAACTGGTTAATATTCTGGCGTTGTCTATCGCTTGAATTGACACACGTATCATCCCACTTCAATTGGTGATGTTCAGAGTCAATCATTGCTTCAACAAGTTCCGCTTCATCAAGCTCAATTGCTAACATTAATGGCGTATATCCAAGCATTGCCGTGTTATGTTTAGCGTTAGGTTTCGCCCCTCTTTGAATTAGCAGTCTAGCGATATTTCTAAAATCATCAGCGGTTGTATAACGGAGAATATTGTCCATTTGATACAACGCCATAGCTTCATGTAAACGTTGATAGCATTCCTCAGATTGTTGTTTCTGTACGGCTAATATTAGCTCTCGTAGAGAATATGGCATCAGTCCATTAGCGTTTGCCCTCATCGACTGAAGATTCATTTCAGAGTATTTCATCATCTCCCAGTGCAAAGCATTTTGTTTTGGCCTTGTGTGGTGTGCAATCAGCCCAATCGCGGTGAAAAGTGGTGTTTCACCTGATGTGTCATGCCGTCTATCGACACTGGCCCCCATATCGAGAAGCTTTTCAACAATATCGACTCTACCGGTTTGCACTGCACATCCCAACGGCGAGAGCTTTCTTTTGTCTGTTAAAGTATCCAATACACTCTGTTTGTGTGGTTTTTGGCTAATCAGTTGAAAAAGCGACTCATCCATAGAATTTAGTGGAAATAAATTGACTTGCATTGATTGCACAGCAAGTAAAAGTGCAGAGTCGTTAGTAGCGGAAAATTCATTTACATCAGCACCTGCATTTAATAATTGTTCAACTTCCTCCACCCCTTCATTCATAGCGTAATAAACCAGTTGAGGCATAGATTTGATCATGCCACCAGCTTCTCCGACATTCCAAACCGCATTTGGGTTATCGATATCTAGACTATATTTGCTTTCATCAACTATCCATGGGCCGTAACTGTTGTGAGGATTAGTTGGATAAGTTGCTCCTGGAAAAAATGAATCTTTAGGAAAATGTGAACTGAAAGCGTGGCTAAATGCCATCATTTCCCAAAGCTCAATATCTTCTGGCTTGGATTTATATTCATCAATCCCATGCTGTAGTGCTTTAAAGTCAAAATTCATAATGACGGAGATACGCCTTAGTCGATTAATAAACCTCTTTTTAGGCTCAGAACTACGGCAAGCAACAACGATTGCTTCAGTGACTATTTTTTCTAAGTTAATCACCTGACGATAAAGCACCTTTTCAAACGCTTTTTGATATTCAGGTATAGCCTCTTCCAACTGGCCTGAATGCAAAAGAAAACGTGCTCTCATCCAGTGTAGAAAATATTTGGTATCCTCATTTTTATCATAGAGTGCCGTTTGTTCATCAAGCTGATTTAATAGCTGTTGACATACATTCCTGGATGATTTCCCCTTTTCATGTCTAAGCAGTAAATGTTGAAATAGCTCCTCGGTTGTTTCACCTAACGCTTTATATTGCTCTGTTACTTTTTTACGTTGACCATTAAGCTTTTCAATTAAAATGTTTAAACAGCTTTCTAATGAATGATGTTTAAGTAACTCCAAATCCACGTAACTACACTTGCTAAAGAAATGATCCCAAAGGCGCCCAATAACCAGTCTTGCCTTAAATGTTCCCCAACCATTTCCCATTTCCCAACACTCCCCCATGGAGAGACTTGAAAATTTTGGCAATTCCTTCCCTGTTTTCCATACCCGGATGCGCTCTTTTTGTTCATCAGTGGCATTAGCTAGGAAGCCCTGCCACTCAGTTGAGCGTTCTAAATTTTCCAAAACATGTAGCATCATATTTTTATTGCTCCATGCAACATCTCTTGGAGTTAATCTCATACCATCTAACATATCGCGACACATATATGCGACAAAAAACGTCATGAAGTACCTGTCGATATACTGATGGGCAATACCTGCATTCACACCATCTAATGGGACCTTTCTCATCAAATCGATGTACAATTCAACCACGTCATTAAAAGTATTAAGTACATGATCTGCAAAATAGATATTAACGAGTTTAGTCAGAGGCTCGTGTATTAGCTTCTGTTTCAATACATCCAATTCAAATGGATTGATTTCCAGTTGCTTACAAGCATAATCTAATTTTGTATTGGCTTTAGACTTAGTTCCAAGCCCCTTAGCCAACTCTCTTAATAGGTACTGAATTGAATAGTAAGGCCTTGATATATTTTCTGTGGTCATGCTGTTCGCTCGATATCTTTGGAAAAGTTAATAAATGCTCGTTTATCACTTGGGCTACCTGGTACTGTAATCGTAAATCCAGAAGGTGAAGATAAGCGCCCATGCTTTTTTCGACGTTGGTACTGCCAATTATTTTTAATGAGCTTGCAGATTAACTGATGTATGTCTTTATCGCTGCTGTATTTTTTCAAACTAAGTTATAGGGGCATTACTGCCCCTATCCTCCAATCACTCGTGCTTACTTACCATTTTTAGCGGCAGCAGACTGCGCACGCGCTGCAAAGCTTCCTTTGGGGGTTTGACCACCGCTCGCTTTAGATTGAGTTGATTGAATACGTGAAGCCGCAGCTGGAGTCATCGGGGTAGATTTTGATTTAGACATGTTCATTCTCCTTGTTTGTTGTGAACGAGGAAAATTTAGCAGCAAGAGTAAAACTGAACACCCTTGTACATGGAGAGTGTTTTTTTTTAAATAACACCTAACCATAACCATCTGTTTTTAATCGATAAATTCATTTCACTCTCACGCTTTCTACTTCTGCATTTTCTTTTTCAGCATCCACTCCTATTACCTCTTCGATGCCTTGATAATCATTTATGATTTCTAGATCAGCATCGATGAACTATCTTGCTTCCTGTGGTGATGTGTTTTCATGCAAATATGCTGCGATACCGACACTTAAATCACTTTGAGTTAAAGATCGTTCCAATACAAAATTTGAAAGAGGTAATAGGGGGGCAGAAATACCGTTGATACATACTCGTAACCGTTCCATTTCAGACGTATGCACTTACATCAACAAAATAATTAGTAATTTGATGGGGTATTATCTTACAGCTTCAATTGCCAATGAATTCGCAATCTCATTCCCTCTTATCCCTGAGTGAGCTTTCACTTTTCTGACTTCTACGAACTTACGAGACCGAAGCTCATCAACGACCAGCCATAGCCGACGGTTTTGTACCGACTTTCGATCCGACTTACGCCAACCTTTGCTTTTCCATCCATCTAACCAATCATTAAAGCCTTTCACACAGTAGTCACTAGTCGAATAAATGACATCTCCATCTTTCGAATATTCAAGAGCTTCGAGCAATGCTATTAAGTCGAGCTCTGCATTGTTGGTATCACGTTCAATAGTAAATCTGTCTTGGTATTCAACATACTCATCCTCATCAAGGACAGCCATGCCGATTCCACCTCGTTTACAACCGCCATGGTTATTAGGGGCAGCAACATCAATATAAATAAAGCTAGTCATTTGTATATCTCTCTATATGAAAATGGGTGCGATATTTAATAAATATCGCACCCATTGATTGTTTAATTAACCAACAAGATTTGTGATTAACCCATTGTTATAAAATGAAATTTAATTCACATATATATCATCTTCGTGCATTCACTCATCAATTCCCTTTGGAGGATTTATGCACGAAAACAACTACTACTTTTCTGGTCCTGTCACAGCAGACCGAGTGTTAGAAGCAGCAGCCGAAATCTTAGCGGCTCGTTCTTCTAAACCAACTGATTCCTTTTGTAATCCCACAGTAACTAAGTCCTTTGCTGCCTGTAAGCTGCAAGCCTACGAGCGTGAAGTGTTTGCGGTGATGCTGTTGGATAATCAACACCGTTTAATCGAATTTAAAGAGCTGTTCTTTGGCACTATCGATGCTGCGAGCGTCTATCCACGCGAAGTGGTGAAAGCCGTACTAGCGGTTAATGCTGCCGCAGTGATCTTTGCTCATAACCACCCATCCGGTGAACCTGAGCCCTCTCAAGCTGATAGACGCATTACTACTCGCTTAATCGATGCGCTTGGGCTTATCGATGTTCGAGTATTGGACCATATCGTTGTGGGTGATACTTGTGTGTCATTCGCTGAGCGGGGGCTGCTATGAACCTTTTCAATGCTCCTATCAACTCCCCTTTACTCACTTGTATTACACCACTCCTAAAAGACATCGCGCCTCAAGTCTACAAAGCCAAAGTGACGCTGGTACATCGTCCTTATTTATCCGCCGGGCTTGGTCCGCATCCGGTGGATATCGAGCTAATGCGCGTACTCGGTAAAGAATGGTTCATTAATCGTATCCAAACGTTCAATAAAGAAAGTCCATCCAACAACACGCTTCACGCCAACCTGAACTTTGATTTTCTTCATAACCAATTCCACCAGCCTGATTTGGGCCATGTGGAACTGAATCATCCCTCAATCCAGGAGCTCTACCACTCTTGGCAAGATTCCCTCCTTAAACAAATTCATCAAGGGCTATACGACCACACTACGCTTAGCATCGTCGAAGTGTGGTCATCGTTTCCGTTTTCTACCGTTCAATAAAAGGTCATCACCATGAACACGTTAACTTTCAGTCAGGCACATCGTGCCGTTCCTGTTTCACCTAAGTTTCTTGAGCTCATACAGCAGCAACTAAACCAAACGCAAGACGCCACTGGGTTTATCACGGTTCATTTTCGTGACAGTACCTACAGTAGCGAGCTTGGTGGTTTTCATCCGGTCGAAGTGGGGCTTCGTGAAATGAGCAAAGGCACAGTGGATATTCTCTATATCACTGAGTTTGCTTTTAGTGGGGGCCCCTTCCCTGAGCTAGAACGCTGTATTGATTTCGATATAGGTAATCAAATGGCCTACTCGCAAATGTGTGGCTGGCAAGATATCCAGCATCGAGAAATCAGGGAGTTGTATCAGCTCTGGGAAACGAACTTTCTGAGCTATGTTGAGAATGGTTGCTTAGATGAGATTCAAGTAAAGGTTAATTAGTCGCTTGAGTTTCAACCCCACCATCTCTTAATGCAATTCGTTCAAGAATCCAATCCTGAACTTCACTTTCTACCCATGCTACAGCACGAGCTCCCAGCGACACGGATTGAGGAAATCGACCTTCACTCATCATCTTGTACACGTTAGAACGGCTCATTGCAGTCATTTCCATCACTTCTTTTAATCGCATGAATTTAGTCATTTTCTTATCTCCAATGGTTTAGGTCATATGGAGGGGAAGAAATGTAAATTTTGGGCGTTTAGAAAGTGAACCAACACCAAGAGGCATTTATGTTCAATAAACAAAACCTATTTACGCAGTTAGAGCAGCTAGTTAAGCACTCGGCTTTTTCAGCTGGAGCGAAATCGACCGTGATGCAAAACCTGCAACGTCTTAAATCATCACAATTGAATATCCTAATTACCGGTGCCACTGGCGCTGGTAAGAGTTCAACCATTAATGCGCTATTCGATATGTCGATAGCACAAGTTGGTTACGATGCCGATCCACTCACGCAAGATATCAACTGTTATACACTCAATAACTTGGTTCTTTGGGATACTCCAGGACTCGGCGATGGTGTTGAAGAAGACGAAAAACATCGACAAAAAATAAAAAGTAAGTTGGCCGCCTCGGACTGCTTAGGCCAGGCGCTGATTGACTTGGTGCTCGTCATTGTAGACGGAGGGACTAGAGATTTAGGCACAACTATCTCTCTAATCAATGAGGTATTAATACCCAATCTTGGGCCAAACCCTGAAGAAAGACTCATCATTGCGATTAACCAAGCGGATGTCGCTTTAAAAGGTCCCAATGCTTGGGACCATAAACTTAACCAACCCACACAAGAAGCAAGTAACTTCCTGAATCGCAAAGTTGACTCACTGACTCAACGGATCAAGAAAGCTACAGGGATAACCGTGTCACCTATCTATTATTCAGCTGGTTACAGCCATCCCGGGCACCAGCAACGCCCGTATAACCTGGCTAAACTGCTGTACCTCATTGTAAGCAAATTACCTATCAATAAACGAGTGCTTATCGCTAACCAAACCATTTCTAAGCGTGAATCGAACTGGTCTGACAATGATGCACACGACTACCAAAAAAAGACGACAGAAAGCCTCTGGGAGGCAATAGTCACCAGTTCTTCTTCTGGCGCAACCATCGGTTCTGAATTAGGAGAATTGTTTGGTTCACCAGGTAAGAAAATAGGTACGCTTATAGGTGGCGCACTGGGTGGAATAGCAGGAGGCTTAGGATACCTTCTCGGCTTTTAAGTCAAAATTAAATAAGGGACAAACATCCCTTATTTTTTCTTTATTTTCGGCTTGAACCAATGTTCTTTTGTCCGTTGCCAAATTTTTTAGTTTTAGTTTTTGCAAGATAACTTAATCGTTCAAAGCATTTTTTATACTCATCGCCTTTCTTATCTTTAGCATTTATCCGGTAATCACCATTTTCACAAAAATGAACTAATCCAGCCTGTCCTGGAATACAATTTTCTATAACAGATTCCCATGCATCTTGAATCATTTTAGATAAGTTACGGTCTTTCCCACCAAAAAGACCTTTTGTAAAATACACATCTTTATTTAGACTAATAGCCACATGGTAATGATCGTTATCTGAGTCTTCTCTCTCTTTAACCCAAACATAGCGCATATGTGATTTTCCTTCTTTTCCCTTTCTCTTTAAATCCGCTACTAATCTTGAATTCAGACGAGCAATAAAGGTGGAAATATCAGAGTTTTCTGAAAAACAAAAATACTTGTGTGGATATCTTAAATCAAATCTAAAAACATATAACCTTGAGTGCTCATTCAAACTCATATCAAGAAATTTCTCTATACACTCTAAGTATTCTTTCACTAACTCTGCAGGATAAACTTTCATACCATTAAAATACTTACCTTCAAAAACAGTTAAGTTGCTATTACTAGGTACTCTCATCTCTTACTCCTATGATTCATTCTGTAGATTCATAAGGTAAGGTGATTATGTAAATTAAAGTTGGTTATTAATGGCAGGTAGATTAGATAGGTTAATAAATTGGAGTTACATATATTACTATACCGAAACAATTTTCTACTTCTCATCCTTATTCACATACCATTACAGTTAACATATCCCTCCATGGGTACGATAAAAATAACTCTAAGAAAACATCATTTCATCACTAATAAAAACACTTATCGTTGACCATTATTACCTGGATACAGTTCTACTAAAAATTTACGATTTTCTAACCAAATCTAATTAGCCACCCCAATAAAAATCGCACACCTTGACGGTTAAACACAAAGATAAAGCCTCTATCGAATGAGACAACGTAACTAGGCGACACTAACCCACCTAACACCTTGCTTTGAAAAATTTAAGATTCATACCAGATCTACTATAAGTCTTATGAAGAAACCTTTGTGATACAAGGCTCATAATGAATAATGATTACTTGTCAAACACTTTAAAAACATTTAAAAATTACATAATAATCACTTAAAAATTACTAAGTAATGACATGGTAAACATCATAACATCGACCTCACTAATCAATGATCCTAGATTTCTTTTAGAAATAACACTCAGCTTAGGAAACAATATTGACACGATTAACTTCTCTTCTTTAGAAAATACAAAAAAGTTGATAAAAGAGAATAAAATAGAAGAGATAACAAACAAAGAATTACATTTCAATGAAATTTTCATACCATTATCTGATATAAAATTAAGTGAATTTACAAATCAAGAGTCGATTTATTTTCTCTGGTTTATAATGGTTATTTATACCAAGTGGTCACACCAAATAGAATCACCAAATGATTTA
>NZ_WEKT01000039.1:0-48343 GCF_009874545.1 Vibrio eleionomae
CCATATTTTTATGAAATTAATAGAATATAAATAAAAAACGATACCTAATTGAAAGTATCGTCTATTGGGAGAACGGGGTTGAAATCAACCTTCTTTGGATCATCAATACTAAGAAATATTACAAAATATCTTTATGTACTTTAATAATGACTTTTCGTATCGGTGCCGGCGTATCACGAACAGCAACAAGTGGGCGGTGTGGTTGACCTGGATAGAACACAACAAAATCCCCAGCACCTAGCGTGATAAAACGTTCGTTTTTAAGCTGATTACTAAACGCTAAATCTTTTTCTGCAAGGAAGTCTTGTTCCAAAGCGATAAATGTTTCTGTGCTATAACCAAACGTTTCTTCCCCTTCAAGTAGCAGTTGCACATCAAGATACTGCTGATGACATTCAGGGGTACGTTCTTTAATCAAATGCGTTTGATCATCTACTAACATGAAAAAAGCATTGTCGTCTGCCAATTCATATTTGCCGTTGGCTAACGACTCGTTAGCAAGACGAGTGGTGACTTGTTGAATCAATTTTACTAACGTTGGAGACAGCGCGTTATGGAACGAAGGTTGTGCAATATTTCCTATAAACATGAGCATATTCCTATGGTTAAGTTGGAATACATCATAAACCTATCAAGGTAATTTGCGACAGGATCAAGTCAAAAACGAGTGTAAGATAATACATTTTCATCAGGCAGCATGTCTAAATCTCACCCGAAGGGCTATAGACATGCTGTTAATCGTCTGGCAGAACTAACGTCATGGTTTGCGGTATATTGATCACAAAGGTCGTTCCTTTGCCTAATTCCGAGTCTACTTTTATCGAGCCATTTAAGGTACGCGTAACCCATTGATGTACAAAATGCATTCCCAACCCAGTACTCCCTTGGGACCGCTTACTTGTCACGAAAGGTTCGAATATTTTAGCGGCAATATCACTGTGCATTCCTTTACCATTATCAGCAACTTGTAAAATGACTCGCTCATTTTGACAAGTTGCACTAATGGTTACTTTCCCGCCTATTTCAGGTTCAAAAGCATGCACGATAGCGTTAACCACTAAATTTTGTAGAACCTGAGAGATGATGCCGGGAATACCCATCATCTCGATACTTTCGCTATGAAGGTCTATGTCGACATTAGCCACTTTTAAACGATGGTGTAACGTTTTTATGAGGTCATCGATAACTTGTTCGACATTGAAGGCAACAATATCTTCTCTGGCTCTGTCGATCGCTAACCGTTTAAAACTTCGAATGAGTTGCGCGGCTCTTTGTTGATTACTTTCAACAAGCTCTAAGCCCTCTTTAGTTGACTCAATATAATTTTGTAACTCTTTCTTGGTCAACCCCGTAACAAAAGACTCAGATAACGCGTTATGCTCTTTTTTGATGGTTGATGATGCCATTATTGCCGCGCCTAACGGGGTATTAAGCTCATGAGCCACACCTGCCACCATCATTCCTAATGCAGACAATTTTCCCGACTCTATTAAATCATCTTGTAAAAGCTGCTGTTGAGTTAACAACTTTCGGGTCGATTCTGCAGATTGTTCTAACAGAATTTTATCGTCGGCCAATTTGTGATTCACCTGAATCAACTGCATACTCATTTTCCGTTCACGAGAAATCGCCCAACTTGAACAAAAGAACAGCAGAACGCTTAAACTTATCGAAGGTATCGCAATGCTCATCTTCTGATCGTTAATAATGCTTTTTGGCGTATTGGCAATAAAGCACAACTTCGAATTCTGGGTGTCTTTATTGTAATAGAATCCCCGAGAGACATCATTACACTTGTAAGTAACTAAACCAGAGGGGACTTCAATACTTTTCATTTCATTTAATCGTTGTATCTGCTGCCAAACCGTAGGATTAATGATCTGAATGTTTTTACTTTTATTGTCTAAATCATACCCCCACTCATAAGATCTGTTTGGGTGCATCACCCAGTAACCACGCTTATCGACGATCTGTAGTTGCACTTTTTCATTATTAAATTCACGCAAAGAGTTCAGTAATGCGCCAATATCGTAATTGAGAATAAATAAACCAGATCTTAAATGATCATCAGCATCCGTTCTTAACGTGACACGAATCGTCGGCCGGTAAGGTATTTCAATTTTGCCATGTTCAATATTAAGATCTAACGCGGACAGATAAACATCACCTTTATCTGCTGCTATACCCTCCGAAAAATAATAGCGGTTACTTTTATCCTGAAGATTCTTCTCATCAATGACGATGGCATCACCACCTTTCCCATCAACCCTGACTTGTTCTTTACCTTGCTTGTCTAACCATCGAACCTGCATCAATGGCTCATAGGTTTTAATAAACGAAACAAAGGTTTTCTCTGCCAGCTCTCTATTTAATGGCGAATTAAGCTTTAATGAAGACTGCATGGAAGGCGTATCATGAAGAAGGTTAATTGTATCTTCCATACTCTTTATTTCATGACTAAAAATCACCAGTGATTGCGTAATATCTTTTTGTTGAACCTGAATAATACTATCAAGATATTTGTTGACGTTGATGGTATAAATCGTCCACCCAAGAATAACGCTCCCCATCATTCCTAAAATAAAAAGAATTAAGGTATAGCTTCGCGTATACGGTTTTGATAACTTATCAACTTGCATGATGCTAGCCCACGATATCTTGGGGTTGATGTTGTTTTAACCAATCGATTAACTGACCTAATGGCATTGGCTTAGCATAGAGGAAACCTTGCCCGATATGGCACCCTTTTTTTCAATAACGTTTCTTTTTCTTCTTGCGTTTCAATACCTTCAGCCACCACTGAAAAATTAAACAGTGAAGCAAGATTAATCACCAACTCAACAACCTGTTGATTAGCTCTGTTTTCTCTCAGATTCGTCACAAATGTTTTATCAATTTTGATCGTATCTGCGGCTAATTTAGAGATATGTGCCAGTGATGAATAACCCGTACCAAAATCATCGATACTGACGTGTACATGTAAATCATGTAAATGCTCTAAGATAGGATTAACTTTGGCGTAAGAATCCATGGCTTGAGTTTCGGTAATTTCGACATCAAGTAACTCTGGATCAATATGTTCAACGGCAATGGCATCTTCGATAAGCTGTATATAAGAAGATTCATATAAATCTTTCACGGTTGCGTTAAATGAAATTGGCAATTTATAACCGTGTTTTCCTAGCGCTTTAATTGCCTCTAACGTCAAATTTAGCGCAATCGCATCCAATTTAGTGATAATGCCTGAATTTTCGGCAATTGGAATAAAGGTGTCTGGAGGAATCACCGCTCCTTGCTTTTTCCAACGTAACAGCGCCTCTAAACCAACTGGCCGATCATTGTGAAGATCGATCTTAGGTTGCAGTTCAAGAAAAAATTCATCTTCTTCAATGGCTGCTTTTAAATCATTAAGAATCTGATATTCCGTTAATAATCGTTCACGATACCAAGCACCATAGGCCATAAAACCGACGCCTTTTTGACGTGCGTAATAAAGCAGACTTTTTGATAGATATAGTATCTGCATAGCCGAAAAAGATGACATATGTGAAAGGTCAACTTTAATAATCGTTAACGTATAATTACGTATTTCACCATCAACCTCATTGATCTGATTGGTAAATTCAACCAGCTCACTATCATCGATAGCCTCATTCTTATTACATAAGACAGAAAATATACTCGATTCAATCCGGCTAAATGCCATGGGGTGATGATATAACTCTGAAATTTTATGATAAGTATGAGTAATCACCTGAAGCAAAGAGTCTTCACTTAAAGTCAGGGCTTGCGAATCAAAATTATCAATGGAAAAGATGACTAATTGCGTATTATTCCGGTCAACACTATTCATGTTTTGCAATTCACGTAATAACCAGTTCTGGTTATAGATTTGCAGTTCTGAATCCAAATAGGCGAGATTAGAAAGTTGGTTTATAAGTGCAATTTTCATAAATCCAGAGCTGATATTTTCACCAAACACTTGTAAAAGGTGAATGCTATATTCACTTAAAGGTTGCTGTCCCTCTGCCAGAATAAAATAGCAGTTAGATTGTTGTTGCTCGTTAGAAAAACAGAGAATCGATAAGTTATCATTAAACTTATGGCTATGTTCTGATATTGCTTCCTGATACAAGTCACCGAATTTATCAAGCAAGACAGGAGGTAACGGCTTGCCAACAGGTACATTTTCATGTCCGGAATAAGCAAGGACATAAGACTGTTCTAGCGAATCATTGGTGACGTGAGTCGCGACACAGAGAGTGGATTCTCCCTCTCCCCCATCAATTATTGAAGCGACTTGCTTAAGCACTACTTGGATGAAAGACTTTTTATCATACTGGCTGGCCAGTTGCCGTGATGCGTCTATCACCAATTGCAGCCCTATTCTTGCTTGCTCTAACTGATACATTGACCGCCACGAACGGAGATTAGAGGCAACCACCGCTTTTAATATGTCATAATCAATCTCTGATTTATTCCAATATTCGTCAATATCATACTTCTGCATGACATCTTTGCGCGGTGCAACACCGGGTTGTCCTGTCAGCAATACAATCCTAACTAATGAGTTTCCTTGAATATTACGAATAGTCTCGACCAGACGTAAACCTGCATCATCGTCTTCCATCACGACGTCTAACAATATCACCGCAATTTCGTCATTTTGAGCAATCATTGTCGCCGCCTCAGAGGCAGAATTGGCAGTCAATATTTCCTCAACATCCCCTTTATCAACAAAGTCTCTTAAACTGTAAAGGAGAGACTGCTGATAACTTAAATCATCATCTACAGATAGAATCTTACCGATTGTTTTTATTGTTGAATGCGTCTTTATCTTTTGCGGAAAATCCGTTGGATCTTCCATAAAAATAAATTTTTCATCACCCATAGAATCAAGTTCCTTATCCACGACATTGAGTAACGTCCGGTCACTACTCTTTAAGTAGTATAGGTATAAAACCGATTGCACTAAGGTTATGACGGATATTTTTCATTGTTTAACGAGACTGTCGCCATTGTCTCATGTATATCCTTGTGACTTTCTTATTCTCAATACATTAAGAAATAACAAATTTATTCGATGGATAGAGCAGAGCAGATATGGAATGAAGAGGACAATATACGGAAGAGTGACCGCATTTAGGCATGAGTAGGAACATCGCCTACTCACACCTCTCTGAGATCATTTGGCTATAAGATAACTATACCCAAATGACCTCAAAATGCAGGATTCAGAGCTTCATCAACGAGCCAAGGTCAAGCTCAATCACGGTAGGAATGGTCATTCCCTTTCAACGTGATTGGGCGCAGAAATAGGTTTGTTGATGAGCTCCCAAAGGGCGAGTTGTATTCGCTCCTAGGCTGTGTTACTGATTTTTAACGTAGAATGACTATGTCTTCAAATCAGTGCCTTGCCTAAGAGCGAATATATTCTCGCTGAAACAGCATCTTGAGGTTAAACTCAGTAGTGAGCGACTCATCGGCTCTTCGAAGGGTAAGAAACCCACTTTTTTCTCCCATTCAATGGTCGCACCATCGATCAGAGCATTATTAACACAAGTTTCAAGTTGCTGTTCCAGCCATGCACCTTGTTCAGCCGTTAAATAACGCACATCCAGAGTTGCACTTGCTTTCTCTGCGACGGTGTTCGGTGTGGTTCCCCCCGAAATTAAACCGATATTGGTGGTAATCCCTTTATCGTAATCTGTTAGCGCATGTATTGATTGAATTAAATTGGCGAGAATGCCAATAGCACTAATCCCATCTTGATGGCAGACGCCCGCGTGTGCCGCGCGACCAGTCACATCAAAGGTATAAGTGCTCCCCCCTTTACGGGCTTTCACAACATTGCCAGTAATGCGTCCGGGTTCTGCATTAAATACCGCTTTGGCCCCTTCGACATGCTCAGCAATAATTTTGCGCCCATTCGGTGAGCCAATCTCTTCATCACTGGTTGCTAAGAGCATTAACTGAAGTGGCAGAGGCTGACCCGACTCTTTTTGATACTGATGAAACGCTTTGAGAATAAAGCAGTTCATGACAATGCCTGATTTCATGTCAGCAACACCCGGACCGAACGCTTTATCGCCGTCTTGAGTAAACGGACGTTTTACTACTTCGCCGGTCGGAAATACAGTATCTAAGTGGCCCGACAATACCAGAGGCGCTTGAGTTTTGTCGCCAACACATGCTTTGACTGAGTAGGTGTCGTGAGTCGTCAATAATTGTGCGTCGATACCTGAGTCGACTAATTCTTGATGCAAGCGTGTTGCGATCTCTAAACGTCCCGCATCGTTATGGCTATACGAATCTATATTGACGAACTCTTTCAACAGTTCCGTCATCGATTGGCGTTGATCAGCTAACCAGTTCGTAACGAACTCTCTCATGTTTTCTTGCATCATTGACGCTGCTCCTTAATGTGTAATCCTTGTTCGGCGAGGTCCCAAAACACGCCTGTCATGATTTGCAGTGATTGCTTCATGACACTGCCTAAACAGTGCTCGTTAGGCCCATGCTGCAAACAAGCTGGATAAGAATGTGGAATCCACAAGGTCGGTAACCCTAGCGTATTAGCAAACGTGGCATTAGGTAATGAGCCACCTAAATTGGGAATCAGAGAAATATCTTCGCCAGTCGTACTTTTTATCGAGTCTTTCGCCCACTCAACCCAAAGGTCATCAGGGTCTAGACGGGTAGCTTCCATTTGTGAAGCACGTGACGCACACACTTTAACATCGTCAAAGCCATGCTGCGCTAAATGTTCACTGATAATCTCGATAAAATGATCGCTTTGGCTACCGACCACATAACGAATTTGACCAAACAATTTAGCACTGCCCGGAATAGCGTTAGCTGGAGCATCAGGGTTTCCTGCAGTACAGGCTAAAATTTCCAGCGTATTCCAACCGAAGACGCGCTCGGCTGGTGTTAGCCCAGGCTCACCCCATTCTAACGAGAGTTTGGGGTCATGCTCACCAGCGCCAACAGGAATGGTTTTTACTGCATCACGCACTGATTCTGGCAAGCTTTCAGGCAATAACTTAGGCACCAATATACGACCATTTTCATCAACTAAACAACTCCACGCGTTCATCAACCGAGTCGCTGCGTTCGACAGCAACCCTCCCCAGTTACCAGAATGGTGTGAACCTTCACGAGCGTACACATCCAACTCAAAGTTAAATGAGCCACGCGAACCTAGAAAAAGAGTGGGATAATGAGCGCCAACGCGAGGCCCATCAGAGGCAATAAATAGGTCCGCTTTTAAGCGTTCTTTATTTTGCTGACAAAACAAATCTAAACCTGGAGACCCCGATTCTTCCCCCATTTCAAATAAAATTTTGACGTTAAAACCTAACTGACCTTTCAGTTCTAACAAAGTTTTTAATGCGGCTAAATTAACACTGTGTTGCCCTTTGTTATCAGCAGTGCCACGTCCGTACCAAAAGTCACCCTCCACCACAATGTGCCATGGCGAAAGGCCTTCTTTCCACTGGTCATCATAACCACGTACCACGTCGCCATGCCCATAGGTTAATAACGTGAGTAATTCAGGATCTTCAATCCGTTCAGCCACCAAAATAGGCCAAGCTTGTGGGTCATCAGCACCGGGATTAGTAAAAATTTCACAGCTAAATCCCATTTGCTTAAGATAGGGAATCATCTGCTGCTCAAGGTACACGGCAAGAGCAGGATACCCCGTTGGCGTTTGACTTTCCGAACGGATCGCAACCCGTTCAGACAACAAGGTGAAAAACGCGCCCGAGTCAAAATACTCAGTAACACTATCAATAGCTAATTGTCGACTCATAAACACTCCTTTTTTAGGCACGAAGACGCCCTGCTCTGCATGATGCAGAACGCCTTTTAATCTAATGAAAATAGGTAAAGCTTGTTAGCTGGCTTTGGACCAGACTAAAGATTGTGGATCAGGCAGACCTAAGTCAGGATCGGGGGTCAGAATAGACGCCAACAAGGTTTGAGTGTAGGGATGCTGCGGATCATCAAAAATTTGGGCACGTTCACCCTGTTCGACAATACGCCCCTGATGCATAACAGCGACCCGATCAGAAAGGTATTCCACCACGGCTAAGTTATGACTGATGAATAAATAGGTCAGCCCAAGCTCTTTTTTCAATGACATCAATAAATTGAGAATTTGTGCTTGTACCGAAACATCTAATGCAGAGGTCGGTTCATCACAAATCAAAATACTCGGTTTTAAAATCAAGGCACGAGCGATAGCAACACGCTGCCGTTGCCCACCAGAAAGCTGGCCGGGGAACTGTTCCAGTAAGCGATCGGGCAAACCAACTTTACGCGCAATATCCACTACTTCTCTTTCCTGCGTCGCTTTGTTACCCATTTTATGCAAAACCAAGGGTAAACGGATGATGTCTTTCACACGTTTGCGTGGATTCAATGATGAATATGGGTCTTGAAAGACTGGCTGAATGACTTTTGCCAGCGCCATTCGGTCACTTAAATCGATTTCTTTATCATGAATTAATACGTTGCCTTCGCTAGGTGCGAGTAACCCTAATACCATTTTCGACAAGGTACTTTTACCACAACCAGATTCGCCCACTAGCCCCAGCACTTCACCAGGTCGTAGACGTAAATTCACTTTATTAACAGCAGTGAATTGACGTTTCTCTTTCCACATCCCTTTGCTGACTTCAAAGTGACGAGTCAGATCACACAGTTCGAGCGCATAGTCCATTATGACGCCTCCTTAACAGGGTATAAGGTGATTGGGCAGCGAACCCAATGTTGTTGACCACGTTTTTCCAGCTGCGGATTACATTCTCGACACTGGCTCATGGCTTGTTCACAGCGGTTAGCAAACGCACACCCTTGAGTTTTACCAATCAAGCTTGGCACAACACCATGAATTGTCGCTAACTCTTCACCCGGCTTTGTCTTTCCCGGAATAGGAATACAACTCAATAATCCACGGGTATACGGATGTTTAGGCTGAGAATAAATTTCTTTAACTGTCGCGGTTTCCACGATCTGTCCGGCATACATTACTGCCACGCGGTCAGCGATACGCGCAACCACACCCAAATCATGCGTGATAAAGATAACGGCAGTACCAAACTCTTGTTGCAGTTCGCGAATCAAGGTCAGAATTTGCGCCTGAATCGTCACATCCAGTGCAGTGGTCGGCTCATCGGCGATGATTAAATCCGGTTCACACATCAATGCCATAGCAATCATGACACGTTGACGTAAACCACCAGACAGTTCATGCGGATACTGATTTAAACGCTCTTCTGGATAAGGAACGCCTGCGCGTTTTAATAAATACAATGCACGCTCATTAGCTTGCTGACGACTGATTTTCTTGTGGGCCATAATCCCTTCAGTTAATTGGTCGCCCAGCTTAAATGACGGATTCAGCGACGTCATCGGCTCTTGGAAAATCATCGACATATTTAATCCACGCAAGGCATTACGCTCTTTCTTGCGGATTTTTAGTAAGTCTTTGCCTAAAAACTCAATTTTATCTGCAGTGCACTTCGCTTTTTTCGGTAACAGGTCCATCAAGGCCATTGATGTCATCGATTTACCACAACCGGATTCCCCCACAATACAGAGCATCTCACCGCGATTGACGGTAAAGTCGATACCTCGTACCGCATTAAGGGGGCCATTTGCCGTTGGCAAACTCACTTGTAAGTTACGGACATCCAAAATTGTCTCTGCCATACTGCCTCCTGATTAACTGCGGTTTTGTGGTGCGTTCAAGTCACGTAGACCATCACCCACTAAGTTGATTGCCATGACGAGAACCATTAAAGCGATACCGGGAATAGCAATAACCCAAGGTTGGAAAAACATATACGCTTTTCCTTCGGCCACCATCAACCCCCATGAAGGTAGCGGTGGTTGTACGCCTAAGCCAAGAAAAGAGAGTGTCGCTTCAAGTAAAATCGCGTGTGCCATTTCTAAGGTAACAACGACAATCAAAGGGCTCAAAATATTCGGTAACAGCTCACGTAATAAGATGTAAGGTGTCGATGCTCCTAGCACTTTTGCCGAAGCAATAAATTCTGCGTCGCGTAACTGTTGCGTTGTCGCCCGGGCAACAACCGCAAAACGATCCCACAGCAACACCCCCAGCAAGATGATCACCATTTGCAATGATCCCCCGACTAAAGAGGCCATTGCCAACGCCACCAAAATGACTGGCATGGATAGACGCGTCGTAATTAAGTAGCTGATAAAGGAATCGGTTTTACCACCAAAATAACCAGCGATAATACCAAGTGTGGTACCAATCACACCGGAAAGCAGCGCCGCCGCTAAACCGATAATCATGGAGATTTGCGCACCATACAGTAAACGGCTTAGGTAATCACGGCCAAGTTTGTCCGTGCCCAACACGTGGTCCCATGAGCCTTTTTCTTGCCAAACTGGCGGAATCATTCGCTGTGTGACATCTTGAGCATACGGATCATGTGGCGCAATCAAAGGCGCCAGTAATCCACTGAATAAAATAACCAGTAACAGTACTGCTCCAAGCGTTAAGCTATGGTGACCTAGGACTCGGTTCAATCCTTTACGCCATGGCGGAATTTCTGGCATGGCGCCCTCTAGGGTATTCATAACGGTTGCAGACATCATTGACCTCCTTGTCTAAGCGATGCGTAATTTTGGATCAAGAGCCGCATTGAGCATATCAGCCAAGAATGTCAGCACGATATAAAACAAGGCGATAATCAGTACAATGGCTTGCACAACAGGATAGTCGTTACGAGAAATCGAATCCCAAGCCAGTTGCCCCAATCCTTGTAAGGAGAAAATAGACTCCACCACCACAGAACCGCCGAGCATAAAACCCAGTTCAACGGCTAACAATGCAACAACTGGAATCACTGCATTACGCAAGGCATGTTTTAACACCACTTTGGTTTCGCTAATTCCTTTAGCGCGAGCCGTACGAATATAATCAGACCCTAACACTTCGAGCATTCCGGTACGTGTTAATCGCATGATGGAAGGGGTCGCGTAATACCCTAAAGCAACCGCGGGTAACACGAAATTTTGCCATGAACTATTACCTGCAACGGGTAACCAATGCAGTGTCACAGCAAAAATAATAATGAGAACCAGACTAAAGAAGAAACTCGGCATAGCCTGCCCTAAAACGGCGATAGCCAGAGCTAAACGGTCAATCCAAGTATCTTGTTTAATGGCTGCCACAACTCCAAGAGGGATCGCAATAAACGTGGCTACCGCCAGAGCGATACCTCCTAACGTCATGGTGATAGGTAAACGTTCGGTGACAAGGTCACTCACTGATTCAGTGAAATAATAGGAGTTACCAAAGTCGAAATGTAATGCCCCCCATAACCAGTGAAAGTACTGAACTAAGATAGGCTCGTTCAACCCAAACTGAATTCTTACTTGTTCCACTTGTTCTGCGGTTGCTTCAGGCCCTGCAATAGATGTCGCTAAATCCCCCGACAAATGCAGCAGCATGAAGCACACTATGGATACGGTGAAAGCGACGCCAATCGCCATACACAACCTACGTAACATATATTTCAACATGTGAATCTCCTTCCCTGAAGTCACGTTTACAACTTTGTTAGCAACAAAAGGCTAACTCTACTTCCAGCTTGCTTCCCAAAAACGTGGGAGCTCATCGGGGTAGGCTTTAAAATTCAGATCTTTGGTAAAGGCGTAGTTACTTGAATAAGTAAACATCGGAGCCCAATACGCATTTTTGGTGATCTTATGAATGGCTTCACCATACAGTTTTTGACGCTCTTTCGGATCCGTTGATGTATCCGCTTGATCCAACCATTTAATTACTTGAGGATCTTTATCTTCGTCATCTGCACCACCTTTAAAGTAGACACTCACAATCGCAGAGGCGTCGTTAATCGAGTAAGAGCCCCATGTTTGGAAGGCCATTGGTACTTTGCCGGAGCGAGCTTGATCACGCAGCGCGGCATAACTCATGTAGTGCAACTTGGCGCGAATCCCCACTTTACGTAAATCACCAATGACCGCTTCAACATAATCACGATCGCGGTACGCATAAATATCGGTATCAAACCCATCTGGATAGCCTGCATCCGCTAACAGTTGTTTGGCTTTTTTCGGATTATATGGATATTGCACCGCATCTTGCGCTTCACAACCAAATTGGTCAGGGAAACATGGTGCACTTAAAGGTCGACTACCACCACGAACCAAAGCACTTGCGAGTGCTTTACGCTTAATGGAATAGTTTACCGCTTCACGTACTTTGACATTTTTAAACGGTGAATCGGCTTTACGGCTATTCAACGTTAAGAAACCGACCCGCATGGTTTCGCTACTAAGCACATCGACGTTTGGCATCTGTTTAAGCTGATCAGCTTGGTCCGACGGTACACGCCAAATCCAATCCACTTGACCTGTCATTAACTGCGCTACGCGGGTATCAGGGTCAGGAATCAACACAAATTTAATTTTGCCAATTTTTGGTTGACCAATTGGGCTCTCTTTAAAGTAGTGCGGGTTTTTCACCATATCGACTTCTTGACCATTCACTACTTTGGTAATTTGGTATGGACCAGTACCGATCGGTGCTTTATCAAAGCCAGCTAAACCGACTTTTTTAAAGTATTTCTCTGGATAAATAGGTAAAGGACCCGCTAGGTATTCAATCGCCGCTGGGAAAGGTTTATTGAGCTCAAATTCAACGGTGTAATCGTCGATTTTATTAACATGTTTAATCCAAGAAATATTTTGCAAGGTCACAACTTTAGAACTTGGGTCTAGCGCATAATTGAATGTGAACGCGACATCATCTGCACTAAAAGCATCGCCATTTTGGAACTTCACGTCTTTACGTAAATTCAAAACTAAATGAGTGGGATCTTTCCACTCCCATTTAGTCGCCAGCATCGGCTTGTATTTACCGGTGTCAGGATCGCGGTAAATGAGGGTATCCCATGCCAAGTGACCTAAGATCACACCTTCACGTAGGTTATTGTGATAAGGACTAATATTTTCTGGCCAACTGTTAGAGGCATACGTGAGAGTATCGTCTGATTTGCCAGCAAAAGCGCTGGTAGAGCTTACTGCGAGTGTAGAGGCGATTAAAAGTGAAAGTCCATGTTTAACCAGAGACATAAGCATTTCCTTATACTTGGGTACTCGTTAATCCATCCCTTTGCACATATCGGCTATTGTTGCATGAATAGACAACCTTCCGATAAGACGACGCTATATGGGAGCGTAAAAAAGCGAACAGTTAAGGGTCGTTAGTCATGGCAAAACAGTCAGTTATAGGTTCTTTAAGCCAACCTTAACCATTCACTTTCATTTCATACTATGGTAATAAATGCATTGCCACAATTATTAATTTGGCAACAAATCATTGCCGATTCAGCAATTAAGTTGCTTCAAAAACGGGCACCAAAATGGTGAGAATCACGGAGGATTTATGGCACTGATACATCATTTAACCGCACCATCCCTACGTTACTTCTTAGCAGTGGCAAAATTTGGGTCCATCAGTGAGGCCTCAACGCACCTAAATGTGGCAAGCAGCGCGATTAGTCGGCAAATATCTGGACTAGAGGAACAATTAAACACCCCATTATTTGAACGAAGATCACGTGGAATGACACTTAGTGCGGCTGGTGAATTGCTTGCAGCCTATGCAAGAAAGGTATCTTTAGAGACAAACCGAGTTATGGGGGAAATAGATGCTTTAGAGGGCTTAGAAAAAGGGAAAGTGATTATTGCCTCTACAGAAGGCTTTAGCATGGAATTTCTGCCTTTCTGCATCAAAGAGTATCAGGAAAAATTTCCCGGGATACATTTCCAAGTGGATGTTTACTCTCCCAAAGACATCTCTAAAGCGATTCAAAATGGCGAGGCCGATATTGGATTAGCATTTAGTTTAACCCCAGTCCCGAATATCCGCGTGATCCATTCTCAACCAGCCCCTATTCGAGCGCTGATTCCTAACAATCACCCTTTAGCGAATAAAAAACGCGTCTCTCTTCGACAGATCTGTGCCTATCCACTTGCCCTGCCCTATGCCGATACCACCATACGTCAGTTGTTTGATATTTGCGCCAGTCAGCAGGGATTAGAGTACGAGCCAGCCTTTACCAGTAATTATATGGCGGCACTGAATCAGTACACCGTATCTGGAGCAGGTATCTCACTGGCTGGGGAAATATCGGTACGTTTGATGTCGCAGCATCATAAATTAAAAGTAATACCGATTAGCGATAAAGGTATGGGGATTCGTAATCTAGAAGTTCAAGTGCTTGCGGGACGCACCCTGCCCAAAGCGGTCAGCTCGTTTAGCGACTTTGTTATTGAACAAGTGCGCCAAAGCAATAGTGCGATTCCCGAACACGATTAACGATACCTAAATAACCTCAAAATGAGCGATCGCTAATCGCTGAAACACTATCTTGAGGTTAATCGGGTATATCAGCCCCTTTAGGAAAATTAAGGGGCTGATGTTTCAATCAGTTATTTAGTTTGTCGTTGCTCAGCTTTACGCGCTAACTTTTCTTCGCGGCGCTTAGCGATGACTTTATCCGCTTCACCACCGACGTGAGTCTCACCACGTGCTAATGCCAGTTGCACTTGTTTTTCACGCTCGCGGAAACGCGCTTTCTGCTCTTCCGTGTGTTTATCGATACATTTCGGGCAACTTACCCCTTTTTCAAAGGCATCCGATTCCATGTCTTCTTGAGTAATCGGTAAACGACATGCTTTACACAGTTCATAATCGCTTTTCTCTAGCTGATGATTCACAGCCACACGACCATCAAATACGTAGCAGTCACCTTCCCAAAGGCTCTCTTGTTGAGGGACTTCTTCTAAATATTTAAGAATGCCACCTTCTAAGTGATAAACCTCTTCAAAGCCCTGCTCTTTCATATAGGCAGTGGATTTCTCACAACGAATGCCACCAGTACAGAACATGGCCACTTTCTTATGTTTCTTTGGATCAAGATTTTCCGCAACATACTCTGGTAACTCACGGAAAGTCTCTGTTTTCGGATTGACTGCGTGCTTAAACGTACCGATTTCAATTTCGTAATCGTTACGAGTATCAACCACAAATACTTCAGGATCGGAAATCAGATCGTTCCACTCAGTAGGTTTTACGTAAGTGCCGACAACGTGGCGAGGATCAATGCCTTCTACGCCCAGAGTCACGATCTCTTTTTTCAACTTCACTTTAGTACGATTGAAAGGCTGCTCACTATCATGCGATTCTTTATAAACAATGTTGGCCAAGCGTTCGTCTTGTTTAAACCAAGCTAGCAAAGCATCAATACCTTCTCTGCTTGAAGCCACCGTGCCATTAATGCCTTCATAAGCAAGCAGCAAGGTGCCACGAATTTCGTGTTCTTCCATCAGTGCTTTAAGAGGTTCGCGTAATTCAACGTAATTTTCAAGGCGCACAAACTTATATAATGCGCATACAACGTAATCTGTCATGGTGTTTCCTCAGCGTTCTGGAGCGTAAATCCAGTGCTTAATGGGTGATTTGTGCGGAGTATAGCCTACTGAAGAGGTGACAAACACAGACAGAGTTTGGGGTTAAATGAAAAGAATGGTATTTAAAAGCATACAAAATGCAGGGAATTAACCGACTAGATAAGATAATCGCCTGATGATAAACAATAAAAAAGCGACCTAATCAATAGGTCGCCATTCATACCAAGAAGAGAGTTGGTATAATTATGCAACGGCAGCAAATGCAGTCGCTACTTTTTCTAAATTCGCTTCATTCAAACCAGCAACACACATACGGCCACTAGCAATTAAATAGATGCCATGTTCTTCACGTAGTGCATCCACTTGTGCTTCACTAAAGCCCGTGTAACTGAACATACCATTTTGTTTCACTAGGAAGCTGAAGTCTTTTTCTGGACAAAGCGTTTGTAACCGTTCATAAAGTGCATGACGAACACCGCTCATACGGGCGCGCATTTCTTCTACTTCTGCTAGCCATTTGGCTTTCAAATCTGACCCTAAAACGCCAGTAACCAGTTGCGAGCCATATTTAGCAGGGCTTGAGTAATTACGGCGCACAGTTGCTTTGAGCTGACCTTGTACATTTGCCGCAACGTCCGCATTCTCACAAACAATCGATAAGCCACCGACGCGCTCACCGTACAAAGAAAATGTTTTAGAAAATGAGTTACTAACAAGAAACGTCGCTGTGGTGTTTTCTGCCAATGTACGAATCACATACGCATCTTGATCAACACTTTCGGCGAATCCTTGATAAGCCATATCAAAAAATGGAATCAATTGACGTTCAACAACCACATCGATCACTTTGTCCCATTGTGCGGTATTCAAATCCACACCCGTTGGGTTATGACAACATGGGTGCAATAACACAATTGTTTTAGCGGGTAGTGTTGAAAGAGCCGCTAACATACCATCAAAATTCAACATCTTCGTTTCATTATCAAAGTATGGATAAGTCGCCGTCTCGAAACCTGCACCTTGGAAAATCGCGTGGTGGTTTTCCCAAGTTGGGTCGCTGACGTAAACTTTGGAATCAGGGAAATAGTGTTTTAAGAAATCACCACCAATCATCAATGCACCAGAACCACCTAAACTGTGGATTGTTGCTACGCGCTGTGCGTTGACTGCTGGATGATTGTCGCCAAATACCAACGATTGCACAGCACTGCGATAAGCTGGCACACCATCCATTGGTAGATAAATGCATGGTTCTTCAGGTTGGCTATTCAGAGTTTGCTTTGCAGCTTTTACAGATTCCAGTGTCGGAATAGTTCCTTCACCATCGTAATAGAGTCCAATACTCAAATTGACCTTACCGTCTCGCTCATCAGCGAAAAACTTTTCCATTAAAGACAGGATAGGGTCGCCCGCATATGGGCTCACATGTTCTAACACAGTCATACTCCTTACTGACTAGGCTCTATACGATTGTTGCGGTGATTTAACGCAATAATAAGATGCCGGCAATCTAAATCACTGCACGGCTAAAAATTGGCGCAATAGTAACACTGCCTTAGATAGGACACCATACTGATTTAGCCCTTACGGCTATCCATTCTAAAGTAGGATTACATCCTTACATTTGTAGGTAAATTAAACATGCTCGTAACACAAAATCAAGTAATATTGCGCCACGTATGCATTTTAAATGCATACGTGTCGATAATACGCATGAATTATGCATTGGTGCCGTTATTCACCAATAACGATGCCGTTTTCTTTTACTCGATCTAAAACCACAGAGGTTTTTATATGAGAGATAGCCTTCGTTCCGAATATACGATTAATCAGATCGTTTAGACTATTGAGATCAGATACGACGCACCGCAAAGTATAATCCCCATCTCCTGTGGTTTTATACGCATCGAAAACCGCTGATTCACTATGAATATAAGATAAAAATCGCTCAGCTTTTTCTGTTTCATGGCTCAATAGTTTTACTTCAACCATTGCCACTACTTCTTGTTTCAGAGCCTGTGGCGAGAGCCTGGCTTGATAACCGAGAATAAATTGCTGCTGCTCAAGCTGGATACGGCGGCGAGAACACTGTGAGGGCGATAGCCCAACTAAATCACTCAGCTCTTGGCTGGTTAGTCGACCATTTTCTTGTAGCAGTGTCAGTATTTTTATGTCGTATTGATCAGTTTGGTAAGAAGTCATGTGTTGTTAATCCTGTACATCCTTTGGATTGTTGATGCCACCTTCCATTTGATAGCATTTGACGTTGCGATAAGAAATGAAATTAGACGATAGCTGACAAAGCATTGCAATACACGCAACACATTTTCTCGCACAGTACTACAAACCTTTTACATGCCATTCATCAAGTTGAATACCCACACTATATAAGTGGTTACCAATATAACGATAACTTTGTTATTTATTTAACCAAAGCGATCAAAAAACAAAGCAGTTTTTATATTTAGCCCACAAAACCATTTATTTTATAAATATATCAATATGTATCATAAGATTTGACAAAAACATGACATATGTTTCAATGTGTTTCAGAGTATTATGACAACCTAATGAATGAACAGTGTACAATTACAATTAAGTCACTGGTTAGATACATCTGAAGATAATACCAAACGACTGTTGACTAACATATTTACCCCCAATTGGCTTTGAGGACCTCATGAGTAATAAACACCGCCAAGTGTTTGTTTACATGCTAAAAGAATTCGAGCAATGTGACACGACTTATTGGCTAAAAAAATGTGGTGAAGATAAACGCAATGTCTTAAATAGACTGGTGAATTTTTACTTCAAACATAGAAAAAACCGTGCCCATCTTATTTTGACCAGTGGTCTTACTCCAAAAGAGCGCTTTAATAAAGAAGTGTCTGTTTTAGAGTATGCCAGCAACCATGGCCTATCGACCCCAGAAGTTGTTTTTAAAGGTCGCTCAATGTTTGTAACCAAAAATGCAGGTACGCCAATTCATCGCCAACCGGAAGATAAGCAAAAAGAACTCTTTTGGAAAGCCACCGATGTTTTATGCGATTTTCATCGTAATGGATTAATTCACGGGCGTCCCGCCATGCGAGACATCGTAGTGAATGAAACGGGTAAAGTGACATTTCTGGATTTTGAAGAAGCAAGATTAACTAGCACCCCCTCTTTGCGCACGCGCGACTTCCTTTTATTTTTGCTAGATTCTTACCGTCTCAAAGGGATTACCCAAGAAATACGTTTATCTGTACTCATGTATTGGTATCAAGAATTTGGAGAAAATACGCAACGCACTTTCCATTGGGTTGAAAGTGTATTGAATCGTCTTGGTTGGATTGCAAAACTCGTACTCATGTGCCGTAAAAATCGATTATCAACACAATTACTGGCTTTACGTGAATTGCTAAGAGAATTTGAAGTAAAAAAGCGCAATCTCGAACATTCAGTGGCTTTAGATCACTAAACCATCACCACCACTGAATTAATTCATTTCATATTAGAGTAACCCAATCCACTGCCTAGAATGTCTGCAAGGATGCGACATTCTCAGGTAATCGATGGGTTGTTCTGTCACTATCCGACACCTTATCAGATAGAACTCGACACGGATTACCAGCCGCAACCGCGCATGCTGGGATATCATGAGTAACAACTGATCCACTCTCGATAATGGCGCCATCACCAATCGTCACGCCACCTAAGATCGTACAGTGATCACCAATCCAAACATTATCACCAAGCTTGATTGGTTTGGCATAAGCCAAGGCATTTAAGCGCTCATCAACGACCAGAGAGTGGCTAGAACAGGCGAAACACACTCCCGTTCCGATATAAGCATTATTACCGATTTCTATTTCAGCGCTATCAAGCATAGTGCAATGAGGTTTCACTACTGCACCACCGCGAAAATGAATATTGAAACCGAAATCACATTGAAATTCTGGTTCAATCACCGTTGTTCCCTGACTGTCTCCAAGTAGCTCTGACAGCAATAGAGTTCGTTGAAGTTGCTCGTCTGCAGAAGTTCGGTTGTACTGATACGTTCTCTTATAAGCTTTTAATTGTAAGCGTTGTAGTTCGGGATCCATCGCCGGGTACCACTCGCTGCATATTTTTTTTTGTCGCTCACTCAAGGTAAATCTCCTACCTTATTGTCGATCTGTTAATCACATCGATCCGCTAGTGACCAATGTAATAGTCACTATAGCGCTAAACAGAATAACAACTTTGCGACCTACTGAACAAGACTGCACCAAAAAAGACCGACGAATTATCGAACCTGGTCGATATTGGAGCATAGCTCGCTACATAATGGTGCTTATGTAGTGAATTTATAGCCAAATGAGCCAAAACGCCTCACAATACGTTATTCCCTAAATTAAAAAACCGCAAGCGCAAGCACTTGCGGTTTTAATATCATTTGAAATGTTCGTTGAATAACGATGAGTTACATGTAGTAACTAAAGCCTAACCAAATTGCACGGCCTTTTTGGTAACGGGCACCTGATGCTGTATCTGTATCAGGCAACTTATTAAACAAATTTGTGACCTCAGCTTCAATATTAAGTTGCTGGGTATCTGTATCAATAAGTTTATACATTGCTTTCATATCTACGCTGGTAAACGCATCGCGTTCAACTTCGTCATAAACATTATAGTAACCACCATCTACTTCGATTATATCATCGGTATCTTCAAGGGCATTATATTTACCGCGATATTTTACAGCAGTATTGGTAATTAAACGTTCATTAAACCAATCTGCTGTCCAAGAAATCGTCGCAGTCATAGGAGCAGCAAAGTTAGTCGCCTCCGCTGAGGAATATAGCTCAGATTCTGTCATCAAATCACCGTGGTAATACACTGTATCTGAATACTCTACATTTGAATCATAGTCTTCTTGACCATATGACTTAGTTTTAGACCAAGTGACTTGGGCACCAAACTTATGATGTTCAAAACCGCCGTTCCATTTGATCGTATAACCTTGATAGTCCCCTTTCCCATCGTTAGTCATGTTGTAGTAAGAGCCATCATCATCGGTAATTTTATCACTTCTCGAAAAGCGATCTCTGTAATGACGGAAATTAGCTTCTAGAGCGACTGTACCCTCTAAGAAAGTAGGAACGATAAACTTCAAGCTGAGCTCGTCGGTATGAGGCGTTTTCAAATCCGAAACATTGTAATTTGTTGTACTACTGGTTGTTACCTCTTCCCATTCTCCTATTTCGCCTGTAGAGCTATTAACCGTTCTTTTATAGCGGGTAGTGGCAGCTATTTTATCTCTCAGTGCGTAAGTTAATTGGTTGTTAGAGTAATAACGGTTTAGACCAACGTTGAAATAAGTATCTGGCATGAACTCCCAACTTATGCTCGAACGTGGAGATAAATTATAGTTATCCAAGTAATTATCGTGATCCAAGCGTAACCCCAACCTAACTTGGACGGGACCAATTCCTCTCGTATATTCAGACCAAAGCGCTTGAGTGGCATAACCTACAGATGTGTAGTTTTCTGGATAGAGAAGTGCATAGCGGTCGACACTGCCAGAATTACATGAAACGTCCCCATCATCACAATCCCAATCTCCAGCCAACGGAGAGTAATAGCTGTAAAAATCGGACAACCGATTACGCTGAACTTTGGTATATTTTAACTCGGAACCTGCTGCTAAATTGCCCCCTAATACCGGGGTATCAATTTTAAATGTCCATTCATAATCTTTCTGACTAATGTCGAGATCGCCATACCCGCCAGATCGGCAAGTTGTCGATGTACACCAGTCTACCGAAGTACCTTTATATATCGCTTGGTAATTTTCAGATCTTTTTCCAAGTTCACTATCTGTCGCAGCAAATTTGGACTCCCATGTCGTCAAGCCAACATAACCATTTGCTTTAATATAACCTTGAAGACCATCCGTCTTATGAGTGGTGTCATTATTGATTCGGTTAGCATTCGCATAATCTGAACGATAAGGGCTGTATATTATCTGGCCTCTAAACGTAAGGTCGTCTCGATATTCATATAACCCTTTTAGTAAATAGATTTCTGATGTGTCGCCATTATGATAACTACTACCGCCATAACTTTCATCTTTAGTGTATTTAACTGAAGATTCACCTCTAGAATAAGAAGCCAATAACGAAAGTTTATCCGTTACTGGTAAGTCAAAACTGACTGTCCCTTTATATTTACTGTACTCTGGTGGATCCGTAATTGTTTCGTCTTCAGCTAGATCACTCTTGTTATAAATGTAATCAACGAAAGAGTCATTTTGGTATTTACCAGACATAGACATATGAAATTCTTTCTTGGGATCACGAATTTCATAATTCACCGCACCGCCTAAAAAACTACCGTATTCAGCAGAAACATTCGATGTCATGACATCCGCTCTTTCCAATAATGATGAATCAACATACATGGATTGAGCGGTAATACCTGCTACATCTTCTATAGAACCATAGTTATTATTACTAACATCTAATACGGAGTTTACTCCGATGCCATCAATCATGATGTTATTTTCGTAATAGTTACTACCATTAATTGCAAAATCAGCGGGACGCAAAGATTGAATATTTTCTTCATTCACCTGGTCGTTATTTACGTCCAACTGGACGCCAGGAAGACTCTCTATAACTTCTGTTGTATCGAGCCCTGTCATGGTACTTTGCTTAATGGCATCTTGGCTGATAACGGTTTTCCCCGTATCGATAGGATCGTAACTTTGGATCGGTGCGGTTGCGCCTTTTTGTCCTACTTTTGATTCGGTTTTTTGCGCGGTATCGACTACCTCAATACTACCTAGATCAATAGGTTGTGATTCCCCTAGTGCGTAGAAAGGTAGCGCTGCAACCACTGCTGCGCTAAGAATAGACTTTTTCATTTTTTATAATTTCTTTGTTTGCTGTCAGAGTTGGAACTCTGCATCATAACTTTGGAAACAATAATGATAATGAAATTAATTCTCAGTAACAATATATTGTTACACTTTGAAATAATATTTATACAATTCTGGTCTATTCGATGCGCACCTATATTTTTTTGCTATTAATATTTATATCTACTAATGTACTTTCCAACCCAAAATGGGATTCTAAATTAGTAGTTAGTAATTTAGATAACGGGTTCAAATATGTTATCTACCCCAGTACAAATAAAGCTGAACCCTTTAATCTGCGTTTAATTGTTCATGCAGGTTCAATCGATGATTCTATTCCAGGGATTGCTCATATTCTTGAGCACATGTCATTTCGTACTAATACGGTCTATGGCACCACTGTCCATCAATATCTAGATAAAATTGGTTGGAAAACGGGTAAGCAAGTCAATGCTCTTACACGCGCAGCAGAAACTCAATTTATGATTCGTACTCGCCCTGATGATGCAATTGACCTTCATCAGTCGATTCAGATGTTAGCGAATCTATCCCTGCATTCAGCAATCTTATCTCGTGATTGGCATATTGAACGTAAGGTGATCTTAGAAGAATTACGCATGGATGAAAGCGTAGCCAAAAGAATTAATGATCAAAAGAAAGCGATTATTCGCCACAACTCGCATTACGTGAATGGACCAACGATTGGGTTTCGTAACACCATTAAAAAAATAACGGCTGCTGATATTCGTGCTTTTCACGATAAATATTACGTGCCTGACAATATGACCTTAATTATCAGCGGTTATGTTGATCCCAACAAAGCAACAGAGTGGATTAAACAATCGTTTTCTGGGCATTACCACATAGCACCTCAACGTGATTATCTTGAACTGCCTCTATTTAAAGAACTTTACATGGGCAAAGTACAAGATCCACAAGGTTCATCTTCTTACGTTACGTTTGGTAATCGTTTAACACTGGCGAGTAAAAGTACTGATTTAGGTATTGAGCAGCGTCTACAAAACTACGTGTTGCGTAAATTGATCCGCCTGCATATGAATCGGGTCAAGCAAGCATATAAAGATGACTCAGCCATCAAAACCATCTTTATGACGATTAAAGAAGCGACACCAGAGCGAATCATCGTTGCATTGCGTATTCGTAGTAAACACCATGCGAAAGCACTAAACATTGCGCTTAAAGAGTGGCAACGTTTATCTCAAGTAGGCTTTAACAAAGAAGATCTTGCGACCGTTCGCGCACAAGCGCTACAAACGCTGGTAAACAATGAAGCATTGATTAAACAGCGCCGCTATACGGATTGGGAAGACAAAATCACCTCGGCCATTATGCAAGAAGGAGTATTAGAAAGTTATTCTGACAGTGAACCGCACCTACGCCGGTTACTCCATGCGATGACCGTTGATTCCTTAAATCAACGACTACACACCTTACTTTCTAGCCAAGATCAATTTTTGATCTACCAAGCGCCTCAATCGGTTACTTTAACGCTGCCAACAAAAGAAAAGGTGAAAAAAACGCTTAATGACTACGCTCAGGCTAAATTTTCTCCTTTGCCATCAGCGACAGAATCAATAAAAGCGACAACTTCGCCCCAACCGCCTAAATTACCATCAATCAAGTGGCCTAATTTAAAAGCGTCTCCACACATTGCAAGCAAGCAAGTTTGGGGCTCCGCTAACGTAACCCGTTGGTCATTAAAAAATGGCGATGAAGTCGTTTGGCTGAATCGTAAAAACAGTGATAACGCACTTTATATCAAAGTGCTGTCCAATTCTGGATATGCAAATACCCATAAACCATCATGGCGCGCTCAAACCGCTGCACAAATTTGGCAACAGAGTGATGCGACATTTGCTTCCCAAAAAGCAATTAAGCAATGGGCTGAGTTAGAAAAAACAACATGGCAATGGAAACAGCAAGAAAACGCCTTAGATCTGAGCTTACGGGTGATGCCTACACATTTGGATCAGGCGTTTCGTCTCTATGCGACGATGCATCATACAATAGCTTTAACAGATGCTGAGTGGTTACAAACACAGCATGATTTGCTACAACAAACCTCTTTAACCGAGCAAGATAAAGACAGTATTCAACAGACCACAGCTGCTGAGCTACGTAATGATATTGCTGATATGCAGGCACAACCCAACACCATCTACATTGTTGGCGATTTGAATGAGCAGCAAATCCAAGAGAATATCTTGCCTTATCTCTCAGCACTAAAACGTGACACAAAAACAGCTATTATACCATTACGTGACACGATAAAACCGGTGAATTCAAAGCAAATTGAGCACGTATTTCACACCAATAAAGCCGTGGTGGAAATAAAGGGCCAAACCCCAATGCCATGGACCCCGGAAACGAGTTTTAGTCTTTCGAGCCTTAATCCCATTATTCAACAGGCTTTAAAAAACGAACTTCGCCACAAATTGGGAGGCATTTACAAGGTTGATTTTGAGCTTACCCTGTCACGTGACAATCTTGTGCATACTAATATGAGATTCTCATGCGATCCTAATCGCGTAGAAGAACTGATCGCCGCAAGCCGTCGCGTCTATCACAACCTAGCAAGTAGCATTGCGCAATACAATTTGCCTCAACTTCGTTCTGATATCGATTACGCGGAGCGCATGCGTTTGTCTAGCCCGAATACATGGTTAAACCGCTTAGCATTGAGTTTTGAACGTTACCAATCACCACAATATTTGCAGTCGATGAGTACTCTTAAACAACACATCACGGCCGCTCGCTTAGTTCAATGGGTGCAGGAGATTTTTCCACAACCAACTCATCAAATAACGATAAGTCTTCCTTTAGACAAGGCATAACACTCAATAAGCGCCACTAAGAAAGGCGCATCACTAGCCAAATATGGCATTAAATACACATAGGGGTATCTTTACATGTTGAATGACACTTGGGCTTTAGCGACCGCAATCCCGCTGATTCTATGTTCATTGATCGCACTGTCATTGATTTTTGACCGCGGATTTGCTGTTCTAGGCCACAGAGCACTGGGCGAGACTAAGCATCAAGAGGTATCTGACCTTCTCAAACAAGGGCAGATTGAACAAGCTAAAACAACAGTGAGCGACTTTTCAAAATCTTATCAACAAGCTATTGGTGAATTAAATGCCACCAGCAAGCTTGATAAACACCTACGTGAAGAAGCGCTCAGCTTATGGTTAGGTCGTTATACCAAACAGTTACGCCGACGTTTATCCGGTTTAACAACCGTGGCCACTCTCGCACCAATGCTCGGACTATTAGGCACAATTGTCGGTCTTATGCGCTCATTCCATGATATTGGTTTAAGTCATGGCCCGGTCGAACCCGCTATTGTTGCTGATGGTTTATGGCAAGCGTTATCTACGACGGCGGCGGGAATGGTCATCGCGGTGATTTGCGTCATGTGTCATGCCCTATTTCAATCACGTATTCGTTATCATTTGAGTGATGTTACCGACCTACTCAATCAATTTACCTTATCTCAAGAAATTCACGAGGTAAGCCATGATTAAGAACCCTGCTCTGGAAGAGGAGCAACAAGCCTCTGAGCCGCTCACGGCTATGATTGATGTTATCTTTACGCTGATCGCTTTTATGATGTTAATGATCAACGCTCCCTTAGTAGGGATGGATGTCAAGCTTCCAAGTACCGAGCAACATGCCCAAAGTATCAACGTCAATCCACATACGGTCACGATTTCCGTTTTAAAGGAGAAAAGCGTCTGGTTTTTAGATGATGCCCCGCTGAACTCCGAACAACTAAAAGCAAAGCTAACCGAATTGAAGGCGGCTCACCCTGATACAAAAGTGATCGTAAACAGTGATAACGATGTGCCAATGCAACGTATGGTCACCCTATTTACTTTAATGCAGTCAGTGCCACTGGATGTCACTCATATCGCCTTAAAAGAGGCCGCGAAGTAACATGGCCAGCTTAACTCAACAAAGATTTCATATAAGTTGGGGGCTTTCTATTGCAGTCCACTTGATCATCGCTATGGGTGTGTTGTGGCAAGTGACGACACATACGAGTTTGACTAAAAAATCCGAACAACGTTTGACCATTTCATTGGGTTTACAAGCAGCGTTGGCGGGTGCAAACCATACTGTCGCTCACACTGCGCAACAAAGTGCCAAGCAAGTGAGCCCTAAAGAAAAGCCCATTAAGCCGATAAAAGAACGGGTAAAACCACAACCAGAAAAGAAGATCGAACCACCCAAAATAGTGAAGCACGCTGTGGTGAAAAAAACCCAGCAGCCGCCAAAAGAGCAAGAGAAAGTCGTTAAGAAAGTTCCCAAAAAAAAAGCCCGAACACAAAGTAGTAAAGGTACAAACAAGCCAAAGGGCTATTGCCCAGCGTGCAACGAAAGAAACACAAAGTGGCTTAAAGGGAACTAACGGTTCGAAGAAGTCTGCCGATACACGCAAAGAAACGGGAACGGCAAACAGTGCGGCTGTTGCGAATGCTGAACAACAATATGATTATTTGGTTCGTCAGCATCTCCTTTCTCACAAGCGTACACCTAAGCTTCTTAATTCGGGGCGAACTCGAGGAGCGGTAACGTTACACTTTATATTAAATAAAGAAGGCAAAGTCATTAAAGCTGAGATTACGAACCCATCTCGGATTAAAGCGTTTAATAAAGCTGCGGTAAAAATGTTGGCTCATGCCAATCCTTTTCCTAAAGCACCTTCTGAAGTCACATGGTCACAGCGCGATTTTCGCATCGTGATTACTTACGATATCCGCTAACGCGATACTCTCCCCATATCCCGTAACAGGGAACTTCTGTTACGGGATATTCCTCTAATAATAGTGTCATCTATATTGACCTATGACTGCACCCGAAACCATTCTGATATGCACACCGTCTTATTGTTATCAATAGAGCATGTTTTCCACGTTATCTATATACAGTTTGCTGTCGGACACATGGCATAAACACCAAAATAACGATAAATGCTGGGATGAAAAAATAGCGTCGATATTCTATTTGAGAATGACAAACGACGTATAAATAATCACTCTCTATATACCCCTTACGAGTGGTGATTTTTCACCCAAAAAGAATAAGAACTTTAAATGTCATCTATGTTACAAAACGATGACACAGAATAGCTTTCAGCTATTAAAATTAGAGACACATTAGACACAAACCTATCAATCACGCCTTTTAAATACCTTACAAATATTTCATTAATATTTCAAAACCGCAAAATTAGCCCCTCAATAACGGAAAGTTATTTTTAAAAATGAAACTTTATCTTCTAAAAATATGGCCATAACATCCCTTCTCGAAACAACAAGTCAATCTTTTAGGGATTCAAAAATGAAAAAATTCGCTGTATTAGCTGCTTCATTATCCATGCTTTCTGCGGGCGCATTCGCTGCAGATACCATCAACGGTGCAGGTGCAACTTTTCCATATCCTGTGTATATGAAGTGGGCTAAACAATATCAGTCAGAAACTGGCATGAAACTGAACTATCAAGCAATTGGTTCAGGCGGCGGTATTAAACAAATTTCAGCAAAAACTGTTGATTTCGGTGCATCTGATGCCCCTCTCAGCAAACAACAACTAGACAAGCTTGGTCTAGTTCAGTTCCCAGCAGTGATGGGCTCAATTGTCCCTGTTGTTAACGTAAAAGGAATTAAAGCAGGCGAACTTAAAATCTCAGGTGAACTTTTAGCCGACATCTATATGGGCAAAGTAAAATACTGGGATGCAAAAGAAGTGAAAGTAGATAACGCATCTCTAAAACTTCCTCACCAACCTATTGTTACTGTTCACCGTTCTGACGCATCTGGTACTTCTTTCAACTACACAGGTTACCTTGCTAAAGCAAGTAATGACTGGAAAGAAAAAGTAGGTCAAGGCAAAGAAGTGGTATGGCCAAAAGCGGCGATGAACTTAGGTGGTAAAGGTAACGCTGGCGTTGCTAACCTAGTTAAACGTACTCCTGGTGCTATCGGCTATGTTGAATACGCATATGCAGAACAGAACAAACTGATCTACACAGCAATGAAAAACAAAGCTGGTCACTTCGTTGAGCCTTCTTTGAAATCTTTCCAAGCTGCTGCAGCTAACGCAGATTGGAAAGCAGCCCCTGGCTTCGCGGTTGACCTAAATAATCAGCCTGGCGCGGAATCATGGCCGATGACTGCAGCAACCTTCATCCTAATGTACAAAGACCAAACTAACGCGAAAACTGCGAAAGAAGTATTGGATTTCTTTGAATGGGGTTACGAGCATGGTGATCTAGCTACAGGCCTAGGTTATGTACCAATGCCAAAATCGGTTGTTTCAATGGTAAACGACATGTGGTCTAAAGACATCAAAGCAAACGGCAACGCCGTTTACTAAGTGTCAGAGTTTATTAAAAGTGACCTCTGGCAGAAGCTAGGGGTCTTATTCCATCTAATAAAAACGGTATGAATCTGTGATTGCTTCTCACGCTATTTATGATCGTTGTTTTAAACAAGGTAGCTTTTCTAGTGCCTTGCTGATTACCGTAATGATGGCGGCGATTTTTGCTACCCTAGTGGGTGGCGCAATGCCAGCAATACGAGAATTCGGTCTTTCTTTTGTTTTCAGTACGTCCTGGGATCCTATTAATTTTGTTTTCGGTGCGGGTAACGCACTTTATGGTACTCTTGTTTCTTCGATCATCGCGGTAATTATCGCTACCCCTATCGGTATCGCAATTGCCATTACACTTTCTGAATTATTGCCTAAGTGGGTGTCTTACCCAGTAGGCCTTGCAATTGAACTGCTCTCAGCCGTGCCAAGTATTATTTACGGTATGTGGGGATTGTTCGTGTTTGCACCTTGGTTCGCTGAAGGCCCGCAATTGTGGATGCTTGAACATTTAAGCACCATTCCTGTTGTAGGTACGTTATTCAGCGGTGCGCCGTTAGGCCAAGGCTTATTAACCGCAGGTATCATTCTTGCGTTTATGATTTTGCCAATCCTAACGTCTTTAATTAAAGATGCTCTTTCAACGATACCTAACGTATTACGCGAATCGTCATACGGTATTGGTGCCAACACGTTTGAAGTCATCAGTAAAATTCTTTTGCCTTCGATCAAAAGCTCTATTTTCGGCGCTTTCATCTTGGCTCTAGGACGCGCATTAGGTGAAACCATGGCGGTTACTTTTGTTATTGGTAACTCGCAAGACATCAGTTCATCGCTATTTATGCCAGCGACCTCTATCTCTGCAACCATAGCAAACCAATTTAACGAAGCAGACGGCATTAAGATGTCATCTTTGATGGCGCTTGGCTTGGTTCTGTTCGTCGTCACCTTCTTGGTGATGGGTTATGCACGTTTGCAGTTTAGAAAAAATAAGGCGGCGTAATCATGAAACTAAGAAAGTTTAAAAACTGGCTGTTTAAAGCTGCTTGTTTCGCAGCAACGACCATTGGTCTTTTTATTCTAGCGGCCATCATGTATAGCCTAATTAGTAAAGGCACTGCAGCACTATCTCTCGATGTCTTTACTAAATCACTCCCTGCACCTGGCGACAGTGACGGCGGCTTAGCGAATGCTATCGTTGGTTCATTGATGATCAGTGTGCTAGGTATTCTCATTGCCATTCCGATTGGTGTAATGGCAGGCACTTGGCTTGCAGAGTTTGGCAAAGACTCTGCTATCGCTGATACCATTCGTTTTATGAACGGTATGTTGATGTCTTCACCATCGATCTTGATTGGTCTGTTTGTTTACTTAATTTTTGTTGCGCCATTCCACCACTTCTCAGGTTGGGCTGGTGCGATTTCACTGGCCATTATTGCCCTACCAATGATCATTTCAACGACAGAAGAAATGCTGAAATTGGTACCTCCTAGCCTACGTGAAGCAGGCGCAGGTATTGGTGCACCAATATGGAAAGTAACAACAGCTCTGAGCTACCGCAGTGTCGGCGCAGGTATTATTACGGGTATCTTGCTATCGTTTGCGCGTATCTCAGGGGAAACAGCACCATTGCTGTTCACCTCTCTAAGTAACTCATTTATGTCTTTGGATATGGCAGGCCCAATGGCTAACCTTCCTGTGACAATATATAACTTGGCTATGAGCCCATATGAAACGTGGAATAACCTCGCCTGGACAGGCGCATTAATCATCACGACCAGTATTCTGGCACTTAATATTCTTTCACGTTCCATCCCAGCAATTATGAATAGGCGGAAAATATGATGACCACGTTTGCTGAATCAGAGACAATCAACCCGATGAATGTTGACACAAACTCACAAGCGCTTTCCGAAAAACGCATGAGCGTTGAAGGTCTAAACTTCTTTTACAACGAAAGTGTGCAAGCGTTGTACAACATCAACATGCCTATTTATAAGAACCGTGTGACTGCGATCATCGGTCCATCAGGCTGTGGTAAATCAACGCTACTACGTACACTGAACCGTATTTATAAGCTTTATCCAAAGCAGTCAGCAAAAGGCAAAATCATCCTTGATGAGACCAACATCTTGGACAATAACTACGACCTAAACCAATTGCGTGGTGAAGTCGGTATGATTTTCCAAAAGCCGACACCATTCCCGATGTCTATCTACGAAAACATCGCATTTGGTATTCGCTTAAAAGAAAGCCTATCGAAAAAAGAGATGGATGAACGCGTACAACAAGCACTAGAGCAAGGCCGTTTATGGAAAGAAGTAAAAGATAAGTTGCATACGGATGCATCTGGTCTTTCCGGTGGCCAGCAACAGCGTTTGTGTATTGCCCGTGCCATTGCATTAAAACCTGAAGTTTTATTGATGGACGAACCAACATCAGCACTCGACCCAATCGCAACACAAGGGATTGAAGAACTGATCACTAAATTACGTCGCGACTTTACGATTGTGATCGTAACCCACAATATGCAGCAGGCTAAGCGTATTTCAGATTACACTGCCTTTATGCACTTGGGTAAACTGATTGAGTTTGACCGTACCGAAACCATCTTCAACGCACCTGCAGAGCAGATGACTGCAGATTACGTGGGTGGCCACTTCGGTTAACCAATATTGACTGACTTGTTATTTCGTTTCTTTAAAGGTGCTAGCAATAGCACCTTTTCTTTTTCCATTCATCATTGACGCTTTGTTGTACAACACATTGATACGTCAATTTTTCAATACAATATTGTGCATCTGCCCATAGGATTCACTGCAACTCATCTTTACAATAAATGATCAAATGACGGTTGGAGGAAAATTTATGGCAGATATTACATTACCTAGCGGTAACACCATACCTAACCTGGGTTTGGGTACTTGGTATATGGGAGAAGGACGTTCTGGCAGACAACAAGAAGTCGATGCACTGCGATTTGGTATCGAGTACGGCGCACGCTTAATTGATACCGCAGAAATGTATGGCGAAGGTGAAGCCGAACGAATTACCGGTGATGCCATGCAGGGGCTGCGCGATCATGTTTACCTAGTCAGTAAATTTTACCCACATAACGCAGGCTACAGACAGGTCATTCAAGCCTGTGAACGTAGCTTACAACGCCTACAAACGGATCATATTGATCTCTATCTTTTACATTGGCGAGGATCGGTTCCCTTCAATGAAACACTCGAAGCGCTCTATCAGTTACAAAAAGATGGCAAAATACTCGAGTACGGCGTGAGTAATCTTGATGTCGATGATATGGAAGAATTTGACCAATACGATATCAAAGGATTGTGCGCAACTGACCAAGTGCTTTATAATCTAGCTCGTCGCGAAGCCGATTTCGCACTCAAGCCGTTTCTTGATCAACGCAACATCTCCATGATGGCCTATTGTCCATTAGACCAAGGCGGGCTGCTGAAAGATCGCTTGCTCAATCAGATCGCACAAGCACATCAAGCAACGCCAGCGCAGATCGCTCTTGCATGGTTACTGCAACGTCCTGGTGTCATCGCCATTCCAAAGTCGAGCCACCAAGATCGAGTTAAAGAAAACCTTGATGCGGCCAACATCCAACTCTCAGCTTCTGAGATCACTCTGTTAGATGAAGCCTATCCAGTGCCGCAATCTGCTCGTCAGGCTAGAATTCACGTTCGGTAGCGACGCACTGAAATAGAAGTGACTTTTGATTCACGACTGGCGACGCGATTGCGTCCCAGTTTTTTCGCCTCATAGAGATACTTATCAGCTTCATCGATCGTTTGCTCTAGGGTTTTATCAACATCATAAAGCGCGATCCCCAAGCTCACTGTAATATACCCTACTTCAGGAAATACATAACGCTCAACAGCAATCCGCACTTTTTCTGCCACCGACACCGCTTCATCTAAACTCGTTTCAGGGCAAACAATCATAAATTCTTCCCCACCCCAGCGGCCAACTTCATCAATCACTCGCGTATTCTTATTCAGCATAATCGCTAATTGGTGCAAAACCTTATCGCCCGTTAAGTGCCCATAGGTATCATTGACTCGTTTAAAGAAATCCACATCCAATAAAATAACGGAGAAATATGTTCCGTAGCGCTTAGCACGTTCTTGCTCTTGTATCAGACATTTGTCGAGTTTAGCGCGATTATACAACTCAGTTAACGAATCCATTTCTGCCAAAAGTTCGAGTTTTTTCTTTTCGGTTTTATCAGTAGACACACAAATATAGTGATCTATTTTACCGCGCTTATGAATTGGAATAACGGTACTAAAAAGCCAAAACTCTCGTCCGGTTTTACTGACATTGTGAAACTCGCCCTGCCATGGTAAATGCCGCCGAAGTGCATCCCACATATCCTTAGATTGACCATCGCCTCGATTAAAGCTCAATATCGAAGCAGGTTGACCTCTTAATTCCTCTTCCGAATAACCACTTAAAATACTAAATGCGCTATTACAATGGGTAACATGACCATAGGGATCGGTCTGCAATACCGGTACATATTTGTCCATTATTTTCATATATTGGTTGCGCTGCTTAGAGACTCTTTTCAAGCGAGATACGGTACGAGAAGGGCCTATAGCCACCAAAAAACCAAAAATGATCGAAAAACCAAGCACGACAAGTACGATATTAAACAGATAATGATGCAACTCTTTCGTACGCGTCGTTATATAGCTGTCTGCAGCACGACTATAGACAGCAATCCCTTGATGGTTATTAAAGTAATTCACTTGATAACGAGTGAGTTCATGAGTACTTAACTGATCGGGGGAATGAATGTCCGTTAGATCAAATCGTTGCTGCAGCGTTGGTATGCCATGTTTTGTTTGCTCTGATGTCGCGATAATCATGCCATCTTTATCAACCACATACAGATCGAGATTATTATTAGAAGTCATCACATTGAGTATCGGCGTCATATTTATAAACATACCGACATAACCGATTATTTTTCCATGACCATTTTTATAAACAGGCGTAATCATCTCCATGACTTGAATCTTGGGACCATCAGGAAAGAGATAATTTTGCGCGCCTATAATCTGAGTAAAATAGACCGGATGAGAAGGGGTGAATGTCAGCTCACTGGGAACAAAACGCTGTATACCATGTGAAGACTTATCTTGTCTAATGTGTTGATATGAATTGGTAAAGTAAGAGATGCGAACCGCACCACTTTCATCATATAGCTCGATACGATAGTGACTCACAGAAGCAGCAAGAATACTTTGCATCCAACGATTTAACGTTGCATGGTCTTCTTCATCATAAGCTTGTAAATAACGATTCATCTCCATACTGTCCGCGATTCCAACAACAGGTTGTACCGCCGCTTCCACCATATAATTTAAAGCACTATCAATACGTCGGTGCTGGAACTGGGTACTCTCTTCGACAGAATGGCGAATATAGGATTGCGCATGCTGATTAAGAAGGAACAAAGCAATGGAAAGTACGCATGTTCCAAACAGCAAAAAATAAGCGCTAAATTTCCAATAGATACGTTCTTTAAACACACTCTCCCCTTGAAATCCTTTCGCAGTGGGCTCGGTGTTATTGCTTGCTAGTGACAATTAAGCGGGGAATAAATCGCATCCTGCGTATATTCGAAATCATACCGAGCGGTAACCTGTCTAAAAGTGAACTAACCGAAATGCGCTGTCGACCCTACTAACGTTACATGATGAGATAACCGCCATTGTAACCATGCTCAGTGGCAAGGGCTAATAGCAAATCGTCATATCATCTCTTGGTTTTTATTAAGAATTAGTAAAACACAATATTTAACAATTAGTAAGCGTTAATCTAGCAACGACTAAAATATCATATTGTGTGATGAATACTTACTGATAAAAAATAGTCCAACATCTCTTAATTATCCTATTTTTTAATCAGTTAGTGACACTTATGTCGTTCAACTCACACTAGGTATCACAATTATTAACAATCTAGATAACAGCATGTTTTTCACCTCTAATACCATTTCGTTATATACCTAAGTCACCCGAAGATGATGCCTCGGCGAGAATCCATAACCTCTACAGCAAGTTACTGATCTGGAATATGAATATGGAGTCATTTTACGGAGAAAATCCGTTGCGCAGCATGGAAGAGTAAAATAGCGCAGAGTGCCACTTTCCATCACACGACATTCTTGCTAACGTGACACAAATTATTTACTCAGCGTGATTCAGGATGAAAATATTCAGCAATTTTGAAAGTGGTAATATCCATGTGATACAAGCCACGAACCCAATGGACATTCAACTTAGTATCCCTAAAGACAACCAATCGGAATTTGCTCAATGGTTCCATTTCAGACTAGAGACCGAGGCGCAAACACAACATCAGATTAAGCTTTGTGATCTCGCTAATTCAGCTTATCCAGAAGGCTGGGCTAGTTATGATGTGGTGGCATCTTACGACCGCGAAGAGTGGTTTCGTATTCCTGCTGAATTTGATGGTGATACACTCACATTCAACTTCATTCCTGAGTTTGGCTCTATTTATTTTTCCTACTTTGCGCCTTACAGCTACTCACGCCATTTAGACTTACTGCATCGAGCCCAAACTAGCCACCTTTGCCAATTAGAAACGTTAGGCCAAACCATTGATGGTAATGACATTTCACTTTTGACAGTCGGTACCCACGAAGAAGGCAAAAAGCGTATTTGGATTACAGCACGTCAGCACCCTGGCGAAACCATGGCTGAATGGTTTATGGAAGGGTTAATAGAGCGTCTACTGGATGAATCCGATACCGTCGCCCGCTCACTGCTTGATAAAGCAGTGCTGTATTTAGTACCTAACATAAACCCTGACGGCAGTATTCGTGGTCACCTACGCTGTAACGCTATTGGTGTGAACCTTAATCGAGAATGGCAAACGCCTTCTGTTGAGCGCAGTCCCGAAGTCTTTTACGTTCGCGAACGTATGCTAGCAACTGGGCTTGATATGTTTTTGGATATTCATGGCGATGAAGCGCTACCTTATAACTTCGTCGCGGGTAGCGAAGGAGTGCCGAGTTACAATGAGCATATTGCCGAACTTGAAGCGCTGTTTAAACAAGCATTATTAACCATTACCCCTGAGTTCCAAGACGAACATGGTTATGAAAAAAATGCACCAGGTACGGCTAACTTACTGATTGGTTCTAAGTGGGTAGCAGAACAATTCAAAGTGCTATCCTACACCATCGAAATGCCATTCAAAGATAATAACAACGCCCCTGATGAGTTGTATGGCTGGTCTCCAGAACGCAGTTTCAGCTTTGGTGAAGACACGCTTGCCGCTGTGCTCAATGTCGTCGATAAGCTGTAACGATCTCACCGACTTTTATAGATAAAACAGCCGCGATTTTTCGCGGCTGTTTTATCTACTCATATTGAAAAGGAATGTTCATTCTTGTCATTAAAGAGCTGACCTATTCTTACTAATGACGCTATTGAGTCTGCATCCATGAGTCTATTTGGGTATGTCCACCATGCCACAGGAACTAACCACGCTAATTTTCTACCTAGTAATCACATCAGACATAAATATTGATGTGGATTATAGGAAATGAAGGTTCTCTTCTTTCCTTTTATTATCGTTAGGAAAGGAACATTCCCATGCTGGTAGCCAATTTACAAATTAATACCTCATCAGATTCCCTTGGTCTCGGTTCGTCCAACCAAAACCAATCATCCCTTGGAACAGAAAGTAATAACTCCGGTTTAAAAGATGTTGCAGCCATGTTTGTTGGCTTACTCATGGCAGCAGCCCAGCTTCAAGGTGGACAAAGTAACCAGACAGGAAATTCGGCTCAATCAGGATCGTCACAAGATCAATTAACCCAAATGATGACTGAGCTGTTGCACGCGCTAACGGGTAATGGCAATACGCAAAATGGTAGTCAGTCAGGAATATCCTCACTCAATGATTCGGGAGGTAACACCGGAACTGGCTCACTCGGTGGTCAGAGTGATGCCTTATTGCAAGATGTGGGTAGTAGTGCAATGCAAAGCTCGTTGAATCCGACATCAGATGGTGGCGCTCATATCAACTCAGAGCAATCTCCACTACTGAGCAGCGTCTCAAATGTGATGGATCAAAATCCAGACACCTTTGGCACACCTTCATCCCCCGCAGGCACACAGACACCATCCACTACTCAGACATCATCATCTCCCCAAACATCCCTTGAGACGACAGACACCCAACCAGCACAATCTAACAATGCGTCGGCAAATCAAGCGATGACCAGTGTCCCTAGCGATACAAGTAAACCTATTATCGATGCCGAATCCGGCGCTCGCGTGCGAGAAGCGACCACCAGCCAAACGACAGGATCGAGTGTCGTGCCGCCTAAAGCCTCGTCTAACCCGAATGTGGTTAACGATACGATTGTGGTAAAAGCTGGCGAGACCTTCGATGGCAAAGGACAAACATTTACCGCCGGTTCAGCATTAGGTGACGGCGGCCAATCAGAAAGTCAAAAACCTATCTTCCAGCTAGAAGATGGTGCCAGTTTAAAAAATGTGGTCATTGGCGATAATGGCGCAGATGGCGTACACGTGTATGGCGATGCCAAAATTGATAATGTTCACTGGACCAATGTCGGTGAAGATGCATTAACGATTAAGCCAAGTGAAAATGGTAAGACGCATAACGTGGAAATCACCAACAGTAGTGCCCAACATGCGCACGATAAAATCTTCCAAATGAACGATAACGCTAATATCAAAATCGATAACTTTACTGCTGATGATTTTGGTAACTTTTTGATCAGTAACAACCACCAACAAGGCAAATGGAATATCGATCTTAGCAATATGTCACTGAAAAATGGTAACTACTCCGTAGTGAACAGTTTCAACAAAGAAGGCACCACAGTTAACCTAGATAATATTTCTATGGACAATGTTAAACGCACTTACGTTCTCACCGATGGTGCGAAAATGAATGTGAAGTAAACCGTTAGTATCATCAGGCAGCGATTAATGTTGCCTGATTTTTTCATCAACATCCCCCACTTCGCAGCACTTCTCTTCAAAAACCACCTTGCGTCAAGCTACATCCTCGTAACACTCATGGTCGATTTAACCGCAAAAAATGAGCCAATTAATAATATTAAATTTTATAAAAACCACGTAAGTCATTGATAAAAAACAATCCAAAAGTATTTATATTCGTATTAGTCTTATAACTATGAATATTTTTCATGTTGCGTATTACGTAAAAACATTGTTATTCAGACTTTGAAATGGTTATAAAAATACTCAGAACATAACCATCAGCAATATAAACGTTCACTCTCAGTTCGGTCATGTCATTAAGACTGAGATGAAATAGCTCGGATTAACTCAGGTTTTATCTCAGAATAATTGGATACCAAATCACTATGAATAACGATTTTACATTTACTATCAAAAGCACTCGTCTTGATGAAAACTATCATCCAGCGGATAACACTCGTATCACAACAAACTTTGCTAACTTAGCTCGCGGCGAATACCGTCGTCAGAACCTACGTAATGCACTGGACATGATCAACGAGCGTTTTAATGACTTGGCAACTTGGGATAATACTGCTGGCGATCGTTACTCTGTTGAACTTGAAATTATTTCTGCGGAAATTCATGTTGATGACTCAAACGAGCCTATCCCATCCATTGAAGTATTAAAAACCTATATCGTTGATCACAAAACGAATCAACGCATTGAAGGTATCGTAGGCAACAACTTCTCATCGTACGTACGTGACTACGATTTCAGCGTTCGCTTACTGGATCACAACAAAGACAAACCGTCTTTCTCTGTTCCTGACGATTTTGGCATTCTGCATGGTAACATCTTTAAGTCTTTCGTTAATTCAGATGCTTATAAGAATAACTTTACTAAAGCTCCTGTTATTTGCCTCAGCGTATCAGACAGCAAAGTGTATCACCGCACTGAAAACGAGCACCCTATTCTTGGTTTTGAATACGAGCCAAACGAGTCTTCGTTAACCGAACAATATTTCCAAAAAATGGGCTTACAAGTTCGTTACTTTATGCCGAAAAACAGCGTCGCGCCATTTGCGTTCTTTTTCTTCGGCGACCTACTGAACGATTACACCAATTTGGAATTGATCAGTACCATCAGCACGATGGAAACGTTCCAAAAAATCTACCGTCCAGAAATCTACTTCGCAAATGAAACTGCTGGCGAACGTTACCAGCCTAATTTGAAAAACGGCGAACACAGCGTCACCAACATCATTTACGACCGTGAGGAGCGTACTCAATTAGCGATCAAACAAGGCAAATTTGCAGAAGAAATCTTCATTAAGCCTTATCAATCCGTTCTTGAGCAATGGTCTGCTCAATACGCTTAAATCCTTAACGAGACAATTTAACGGAAACTATCATGACAAAATTATTCCCAACTTCGACAGCAGGCAGCTTGCCAAAACCAACTTGGCTTGCTCAACCAGAAGTGCTTTGGTCTCCATGGAAATTGGAAGGACAAGAACTGATTGATGGTAAACACGATGCACTGCGTGTAGCTTTACAAGAACAATTGGTTGCAGGTACAGACATTGTGAGCGACGGTGAGCAAACTCGTCAGCACTTTGTTACCACCTTTATTGAACACTTAAATGGTGTCGATTTTGAAAATCGTCAAACGGTTAAAATTCGTGACCGTTATGATGCGAGCGTACCAAGCGTAGTTGGTCCTGTTTCTCGTCAAAAACCGGTGTTCGTCGATGATGCGAAATTCTTGCGCTCGCAAACAGACAAACCGATTAAATGGGCATTACCAGGGCCAATGACCATGGTTGATACCCTTTATGATGGCCATTACAACAGCCGTAAAGATCTTGCGCTAGAGTTTGCCAAGATTCTGAATCAAGAAGCAAAAGAGCTTGAAGCTGCCGGCGTCGATATCATTCAATTTGATGAACCCGCTTTCAATGTATTCTTTGATGAAGTGAACGAATGGGGTATTGCCGCACTAGAAACCGCTATTGAAGGTTTGAAGTGTGAAACAGCGATTCACATCTGTTACGGTTACGGCATTAAAGCCAACACTGACTGGAAGAAAACATTAGGTGGTGAATGGCGTCAATACGAAGAAGCGTTTCCGAAACTACGCGAATCAAACATCGATATCATCTCACTAGAGTGTCACAACTCTAAAGTACCGATGGAACTACTTGAATTGGTTCGTGGTAAGAAAGTGATGGTGGGTGCTATCGACGTAGCAACCAATGACATTGAAACACCAGAAGAAGTAGCAGCGACCCTGCGTGAAGCATTGAAATATGTTGATGCAGATAAGCTTTACCCTTGCACTAACTGCGGTATGGCGCCACTATCACGTGACGTTGCTCGAGCTAAACTAGCAGCCTTAAGCGCTGGTGCTGAGATTTTGCGTGCTGAATATTCTGCATAATCAGCCATAATAAAAAGGGGCGACCGATATNATATCGGTCGCCCCTTGTTATTTCATTGAGATAACCTGAGCCCGCGAGCTTATACTAAATGCTGCGTCCAAACATACCGAACCAACATTGCGATACTCATGATCACCACAAGATACCTGAGGTAGTTTGGATTAATCTTAAATAAGGTTCGAGCGCCGATCCACGCCCCAATGAGTTGGCCCAAAAACATCACAATCGCGGCTGGCCAAAGAATGTGTCCTGCAAACAAAAAAACAACCAGTGAAGCGACATTGGAAGAGCAGTTAAATACTTTCGCAACGGCGGTGGCATCAACCATAGATAAACCACGTAAAGAAACACCTGAAAGGGCAAAAAACGACCCCGTACCAGGACCAAAAAAGCCGTCATACCAGCCAATAACAGGAACGATACAGCGTTGATAAATTTTCTTTGAACAGCGCGACTCAGCAGTCTGAACCGGTGGTTTTGAAAATAAAAAGAACAAGGCAATAAAAACCAATACTGCAGGCACAATCCAGCTCAACCAAACCGTGTGAATATGTTGGACCAAAAATGTGCCAACAGCGGCGCCGATTAACGATCCAAGAATGCCACCACGCACATCTTTCCAAAGCACCCGTCTAGAGCGAAACATCATTAATGATGCCATTGCCGTACCAAAACTGCCCTGAAACTTATTCGTTCCCAACGCCATCAGTGGCGGTACACCACTTGCCATTAAGGCAGGAATACTTAATAGCCCCCCGCCACCCGCTAATGTATCAATCGTCCCGGCAACAATCGCTACCATTAATAAAAAGGCTAATAATTCGCCAGACAATCCACTAGCGAAATAACTCCATAACTCAGCCATAAAGATATCCAATCAAAAGTTTTGGTATTTTTACCGTAAAAAATGGCTCTAAACAATTGTAAGTTGAGAATAAATCAGATGTTGGAGCGATTATGCCAAATAACCTCAAGCTACTGTTTCAGCGAGATAGGCAAGACGCTAATTTGAAGAGAGAGCTATTCTACGTTGAAAATAAGGACACACTCTCAATTTTAAATCAAGTGTGTCCATGTTAAAGCCCTTACCCAATCAACGATATCGCCAGCAACACCGCGCTTTCTGGATCCATCAATGGCATAGCGATACCCACTTGCGCTAGCCACTCGCCAGTGACTTCTACTGGTTGATACATCCACTCTGGTTGGCAATTCACGATGTCATCTAATAAGGCAGGTTTATCCAATACGTCAATACGATACAGTTTCTCCTCATTGAGTCCCGGAATACGCAATACCCCAGAAAGGGAATAGGTCGACATGGCCAGTTGAGTAATCGAAACCAAGGCGTTAGATTGATCAGGCGCCACCACGGCGACACCTTGTTGAGCACATTCATCATCTAGGGTTAGGCGATATGTTCTTCCTGTGTGCAACAACGGACGCCACTGTTTATGAAGCGAGACATAATGCCGGTAAGCACGCTTGTCTTCATCACTGGTTTTCACAGGATCAAGTTCTAACCCCATATGGCCAAATAACGCCGTAATCCCCCGCAGCGATAAGGTGTGCGTTCTTCGCGTAGTATGGCTATGCTCCGCACCAATATGAGCGCCCATCACCTCGGGTGGGAAGAAATAGCTCATCCCTTTTTGAATCTGTTGTCGCTCTAATGCATCGTTATTGTCAGATGCCCAGAAACGGTGGGTTCTTTTTAGCACTTCATAATCGATGCGCCCACCACCAGCAGCACAAGATTCAATATCAACATCGGGATGTTTTTCTACCAGTTTATCAACCAACTCGTAATAGGCATGTACCTGACCATCCCCCGCAGCCATATCATTATGGCCGGGCTGAACGATTTCTCTATTCATATCCCACTTAACGTAATCAATATCATACTGACTCAAAAAGTGGTCTAGACGCTCAAACAGATACGCCGACACTTTAGGGTTTTGTAAATCTAATGCGTATTGATGACGTCCGGTCGGCTGATCATAATCTGCCACGGCCAATAGCCAATCGAGATGCTGGCTATACAAATCAGAATGTTTATTGATCATTTCAGGTTCAAACCACAAACCAAATTCCATACCGAGTTGATGGACATGATCGATTAATCCAGCAATGCCATTTGGGTATTTGTCTGCATCAATAAACCAATCTCCCAATGAAGAGGTATCGTCGTTGCGGCCTTTAAACCAGCCATCATCAACAATAAATCGTTCCACACCTATAGCAGCGGCTTCAGTTGCCATCTGCATGATGTAATCAGGGTCATGCTGAAAATAGATCCCTTCCCAAGTATTAAGATGAACTGGACGCGGTTTTGCAACACGATTTCCTAGAATTTCATGGCGTACATGTTGATGAAAATGATCGCTCATACCATTTAAACCCGTATTGCTGTAACTCATATACAGAGTTGGCGTCGTGATGGATTGTTGTGGCTGTAAGTAAATCTCTCCCGGTAAATACAAGGCTTCCGCTTGCAGTAACCGGCGTCCATCGGCTTTCACATCGACACGCATCCGATGATTACCGCTCCAAGCCAAATGTGCGCCCCACACTTCCCCTTCTTGCTCCGAAAATCCTTGTTTGCCAAGCATCAACGCTGGGTAATGTTCGTGAGAGGTACGCCCGCGACGATTTTCTTGAATAAAACCAGCGGCGCTAATTACAGTGCGGGTCTGTTGAAACTCTTTTACCCAACGACCAAAATACGATAGCACTTCATTGGCGCGCTCAGGCAGAGGAACCGTATTGGCAAAACGAGTAACACTGTAACCTTTGTCACCATAGTTATTCAGCGTTTGGCTTACCTGTAAAACATCATATTGATCCAGCTTAAGTGTAATGGTGAGCTTTAGTTTGGCTCGCTCATCACAGCTCTCCACGACTATCTGATGATCCTTTTGCTCCACACATACGATCTTAAATTCGGGTGACCAATTAAGGCCATTACAGTGGCCTTCTAATCCTGGTGAGCCAAAACTGCCACGTGCGAGTTGTGGATTAAGCGATACCGGCACATCCACATCTAAACGCCCATAAGGAATGGCTCGGCGCAATGCCGAGCTCGCATTATGGCTGCTAAAACCATGGTGCAGTTTTTTCCCGTAATAGAGAATTTCTGCCACCTCGCCGACCGATAAAATCAATTGCGATTGCTCGCCCGACAGTGTGTATATTTCATTACTCATGGTTCATTCCTATTGTTGTACCGTCTCTTGCACCGCTTTCGTATCACACACAAACGTCACTTGATAATGATACTGTTTTTCTTGCAGCAGATATTCTGGATGGACGCTTGGCGTCCAAGAATCATCACCACCAATTCCCATATGGAAACCGTCGATATTGAGATACAACAAAGGATCCGCTCTTAGTTCATTGGTATGTTTAGCTTGCTCCAAATTCTCGGTACTGTAACGCCCAACAGAGAAGTGGAATTGTCCTTTCACAATCAGTGCACCAATGGATAGCTCTTGGGTATTGCAGCGTAACCCATTGGCACTCGGGAAAATATACGGTGTATGCATCTCATCGATGGTGCGTTGGTAACGTCCCATGCGCGCCGCTAATTGGCGATCTGGATAGTTCTCATGTGGCCCCAAGCCAAACCAATTCACGTGATGATTCAGTGGAATGGCACCACACATGCCGATTCTAGCCAATGAAGGTAATGGAGCACGTTTTTGCACCTGTACATCAATGGTCATGACCCCTTGGGCATCAATACGATATTGCCATTGCGAAACCAACACGGTGTTACCTAGCGCATTATGAGCAAATTCAACTTTGATCAGCACTTGATGTGCCATCGATTCTATATTGAAGCCTGTACAATGAGATTCGAGGCGATCTAATCCTGCGGCTTTCCAACGCGCCATCCAACTATTTGGATCGGGGCGATCCACTTCACTGGTACCAATATCGTTATCCAGCGGCGCACGATAAAAATGATCTTTTAACGGCTCAATAAGTTGTGGCACACCATTAACCAGCCAATCGTCCAGATAACCACTTTGGCGATCAAATTGCCAGCTATTGTGCGCGGCACGAATCATCACGAGGTGTTCGTTTTCTTCAATCTCTAGCTCACCATCAATACAAGGAAGCGCTGGGGTTAGATACGCTTCTTTAAGCGCAAATTGAGCCTGAGCGACCGAGTGCCCTACTGGCGCCCATGGTGTTGATTGAGCCAACATCACATCGACATTTAAATCATAACGATGAATGTCATTCCATGTGTTCTGATCTAACGTGAGGTGAATTTGATGAGTCGAATTCGGAGCGATACTCAACGCAACTTCACCTTGTTCAATCTCAACCCCATCTTCTAGCACAGACCAGCGGCACAACAGCGACTCTTCACTAAACAGATGCTCACTGGCGATAGTGATCTGATTGTTGTCCGCAGCTATACGATAAAACTGCTGAGCATATTTTGCTTCAAGTAAGGTAGGATGTGGGGTCCTATCTGGCCAAATCAAACCATTGATGCAGAACTGACGATCGTTAATGTCATCTCCGAAATCACCGCCATACGCCCAGTAATTCACACCGTTGTCATCGGTTTTGGTTAATCCCTGATCAACCCAATCCCAGATAAAGCCACCTTGTAAACGGGGATATTCGCGAAAAGCTTGCCAATAGTCATTGAAGCTACCCAAACTATTCCCCATCGCATGGGCGTACTCACACAAAATCAGCGGTCGATGTTCACCGGGATGACAGATCCAATCTTTGATCGCAAATTTCGGATTTGCGCCACCTTGATATTGGTCGACACGCGCGTACATCGGGCAAATAATATCTGTCGCGGCAGTGTTAGCACCGCCACCCTCGTACTGAATTGGCCTTGAAGGATCACGCTGCTTAGTCCACTGATACATGGCGTGATGGTTAAAACCAATGCCTGACTCATTACCCAATGACCAAATAATGATGGATGGATGGTTTTTATCGCGCTCAACCATGCCTTGCATACGCTGCATATAGGCGTTGGTCCACTGAGTATCTTCCGATAGACGGCACATAGGAAATTGGCCATGGGTTTCAATATTGGCCTCATCGACCACATACAAGCCATATTCATCACACAGTTCATACCAACGTGGATGATTCGGATAATGCGCAGTGCGCACCGCATTAAAGTTGTGCTGTTTCATCAGCACAATATCTTGAATCATGGTCTCTTCATCCACCGCGTGCCCAGTGGTTGGATGATGCTCATGACGGTTTACCCCGCGAATAAGCAGTGGCTGGCCATTCACTTTGAGTAACCCATCATCAATTTCGATATGGCGGAAACCGATTTGGTAAGCTTCGCATTCCACCACTTTGCCCTGAGCATCGAGTAAGGTAATCACGCAGCGATACAAGTTGGGCGTTTCCGCTGTCCAGTGATAAGGACAAACAACTTTTAACTCATGTTCGGTTCTGTCGCTCCAGCCACCTTTTTCATCCACCTCGAAGGTATTGGTATGCAGACACGTCTCACCTTGCACCGGCACAGGTTGCCCTTGTTGATCATATAAGGCGACAAACACTTGATGATCAGAACTCGCTTGGGTCAACTTAGTGGTGACCGATAAAGAACCATGTAAATAGCAGGCATCTAGCTCAGGACGAATAAATACATCCGCAATACCAACCACAGGTTTACGATAGATAAATACATCGCGGAAAATGCCGCTTAGCCACCACATATCTTGGTCTTCAAGGTATGAACCATCTGACCAACGCAACACCATTACGGTGAGTCGGTTTGTGCCCGCAACTGCATGTGGCGAAATGTCAAACTCGGCAGGTAACCGGCTGTCTTGTGAATACCCGACCCAGTGACCGTTACACCACAGATGAAACGCCGAGTTCACGCCTTCGAACACCAAACGTAGCGAATCTTGCTGCCAGTCATCTAACGTAAAATCAGTGACATAAACCCCGGTTGGGTTCTCGCCTGGAACGTAAGGTGCATTATCTGGAAACGGATATTTTACGTTGGTATAAATCGGCTTATCAAAGCCTTGTAATTGCCAGTTACCTGGAACAGCAATTTTATCCCAATGGCTAATATCTGTTTGAGGTGCAACCACTTCAGCCTGAACCAATTCAGGTTTAGAAAATAAATGAAATGCCCATTGACCATTCAAATATTGGCGCGAGCTTTGGCCCGAAATAGCGGCATCTTGACTTGAATAATGATGCAAGGGCGAATGAGGAGGCAAAGTTCCCAACTTAACAATGGCTGAGTTCTGCCAATCTTGGCTCGCAATAATATCGTGAAACGTGCGCATAATAACCTCGTAGCAATAAAACAAGGGAGCACCACGCGCTCCCCCAAATACATTAAGCGGTTTTCTCAGCGGTCGGCTGTAATTCAGCAGCATTTGGCAAATCTGAACTGTCCGGCGCAACAAAGCCTTCGTGAAGATGATAAAAACGTTTATAGATAATGGCGCTGAACAACATCAAAATGGTTGGCAAACCAATCATCATGAAGTTCAAACCTAAAATAGTGCCGTCACTTTGAGTGACGTTAGGGACATAACCAATCGCAGAAAGGCCGACACCGACAATGAATGCACCCGCTGCGCCCGCAAATTTCACCAACATAGTTTGTACTGAAAAAATAACGCTCTCAGTACGGCGGCCAATTTTGTATTCGCCGTAGTCAACCACATCAGCCAACATCACCGTTTGCAACGCATTAGCAATACCCACACCAAACTTGATCGCCGCACCCGACAAACCAATTAAAACCACGTTACCCGGTGCAATCATGCTCATCGCCAACAGCAATAAACAAGACACGATGGGTAAGCCACACGCCACCACCCACAGATTCTTACGCGGTAAAAGGTTAGCCAACTTAGGAAATAAGAACACACCAGCTACTTCGGCCCCACCCGCAATCATCATATAAGCAGGGAACAAACTTTTATCGCCCATGGCATAGGTAAAGTAATAAATCGCAAAACCACCGACGAGCAAATTGGCAATTTGGAAACACAATACAGTCGCAATAAGCGCTTTTAGCTGATCGTTACCGCCAATGATATGCAGGGTATCTTTTAGGCTAAATTTATCATTATTGGCAACGTGGACTCGGACTTTTTCTTTTACATTACGGAAGGTAATTAACGCGCTCAAAAGAAACAATACCGCGATAATACATGCGCTATATAAGAAACCTTTCCCTTGGTCGTCGGAGCCTAAATCCGTGACAATCGCCAAACCGTAACTGCCGACAATAAACCACGCGACACTGGCAAATAGACGTGGCCACACCACCAATTTTTCTCGTTCTGGACGCGAATCAGAGATCGCCGGAATCATCGACCAGAAAGGGATATCCATGATGGTATAGGTAACGCCCCAAAGAATATAAATAGCCGCCGCATACACATACGCTGCTGTGCCTGAAAAAAGGTGAGTACTAAAAAGGGCAATTAAGACAAACATATTGACGAACGTACCGATCAATATCCATGGCCTAAATTTACCAAAACGAGAACGGGTGTTATCCACCACAATTCCCATCATGGGATCAGTCACCGCATCGACGATTCGAGCTGCAAGGAATACCGCGCCGACATAAGCAGCCGAAAGGCCGACCACATCGGTAAAATAGAACATCAAAAAGATGTAGATGGGCGCACAAGCAAGGTCTTTGCCGAGAGCCCCTAAGCCGTATGAAAGCTTAGTTTTGTAGGTCACATGAGTTGGATTCATAGGGTCACGCCTTTCTTTTATATTTTTATATATGGTTCATCCGCTCGTTAAATCAGCGAAAGAAAGGTCATTATGTGTACCCCATTTGTTAAATACTGTGATCGAAATAGCAGCTGATGGAAACGTTTCCACTAAATGTTTTGTAACACGTAGCTCATCACAGTTTTTCAAAAAATCACCTAATATACATCTACTTAAAATTCATCATGCGAAAGCTCATTGTTTAGCTATTCCCATTAGCATGCTAATTTAAATCCTAATCTTTGAGTTGATTTTCTAATTATAAAAAACACATCACTTTCATATTTAAAAGATACTTAAAATGATAATAAATGAAAAATAATGGTAGATATTCCTATTACAAGGTGTATAGT